>JAFRSL010000097.1 GCA_017427625.1 Synergistaceae bacterium
CCACTTATAGAAGTGGCAGCTTCCTACTTCAACGAAGACTGCGCTCCAACCGATGTTACTGGCTCAAGTCGTCTTGCCGAAGGACGCAGTACATCCTCTCCATAGGCGTAAGTTCCCGTAGTCCCATAGCGTACTTCGTTCTACGATATGCCCCGAAGGGACGGTACATTATTTTCTTTTGTCTGACTCAGGCACTTGGTTTTCGTCTACTGAGTTTCGTTACTCTGAGTGTAGTTGCTCACTTTTATTTTTAGAATATTTTACCACAAACTATAGAGGCGGGAGACTTCTTGCGCGTTATATTAAACTATAAGTTTATTGCTTGCTTTTACTTTCCAGGTTATCATTCCTTGCGCAACACGAACGGAAGATGCACGGAGCTGGCATCACAGACTCAGAGTAACATTATCTGTTGAGACCACCTGAAGGCCTACCTCGCCGGGAGTCTTTGCGGAACCTGAAATGATAGGGATTCTACGGACGGATATATGAGATTCTGATGATGTCGTGCCGTTAAGGTTCTTTGCGTCAAACAGGAAGGAGGTGAAAACATAATGACATATCAGGGCAGAAAATTCACCGAACTGACACGGCTCATAAAGAAGAGGAACGTTGCTGACGAAGACATGCTGACCAAACACCACAGGCGCGGAAGGGGCGGGCAGGGTTATAGGCGATGGAACCGCATGTACATGAAGCGTCGTATATGGGCGGTTGAAGCCTCACGGTCTCAGGCTGAAGCTGAAAGGCAGGCAGCGGATAATCTTCGTGCGCTCTGTGATGAGATTGACGACACGGCAAACATCTATGAGGCATGGTCTCCGGAAGAAGCTGAAAGACTGAGGGAGCTTTCGTCTTCTGTCAGAGATATATCGTGCACATCACCGCATCCCATTGAGATTGAGAAGATGCTGGCTGACAGGAAGAAGTTCCGACTCGGGGACGCTAAAGATTACGTCTACGTGTACAACCCTATAGTGGAAGAAACAAAAATAGAGGGAGTTTCTGAAGATGTTGCAACTCTTGCGGAAATGATTCGTGAGAACAAGCTGACCTTCACAGGAGGAGTTTCGTACAGCGTCAATCCAGTCGACACCCTTAAGATGGTGAGTGCAAGCTCCATTTTCGGCGAGCCACAGTACTACAGGTACGGCGAGAACGCAAAGGCTACATGTCTTGACGGCGTTTACGGAACTTACCGGGACTTCGTGAAATACAGCCTCCGTGTCATGGACGCTTTCAACGGAATGACAACGTCCCAAGTCATGGAGAAGGCAATAGACGATGCTTTGTCCGCAGATTTTGGGGCTGTCCTCGACTGGGCAGTTGAACTCCGTGAACGTTACCTCATGCGGCTTAATCCCCAAGTTATGATGGTGAGAGCTTCAAAGCATCCTGGCAGGGAAGCCTTCACTAAAGCAAATCCCGGAAAGTTCGCGGACATTGCGCAAAAGGTCATGGTGCGCGGCGATGACATGATCAACCAGATACAATACTGGCTTGCCTTGAAAGGATCGAAGCGCGGCATTCCCGGAATCCTCAAACGCTCATGGGCGAAGAGAATCAGCACGATGAACGCATACTCGATGTCGAAGTACGGCCATGCTGGGATCGGTCTCGTTGACGCTGTAAGAATCTCACACGCTAAAGGGCCTCTTGTTGACCAGCTCATGAAGGAAGGCCGGGTTTCAATGCCGGAAGGTTCTGACACTTGGGAGCGGATGAGGTCGTCAGGAAAAAGCTGGCGTGAAATTCTCGGAACTATCAGGCTTCCGCACATGGCATTGCTGAGAAACCTTCGCGGAATATTCTCGGAGGTTGGTGACGCTGAAACACGCTCGAAAGTTCTTGAACAGCTCAAAGCTGGTGTGCTGAAGGGAAAGCAGTTCCCATTCCGCTACCTTTCCGCGTGGTATGCCGTTCAGGAAGCTCACGCCGACTGGACATGGCAGGTACAGAAGGCTCTTGAAGAGTGTATGGACATAGCCTGCGGGAACTTGCCGAAGATTCCGGGCAGGAGTGCTTTCTTGTCGGACAATTCTGGCTCGGCATGGTCAGCTTTCACGTCAGAGTACGGCAGCATCAACATAGCTGACATCGACAACCTGAGCAGTGTAATAGGCGCGATGCGGTCAGACGAGGGCGTTGTGTTCCCGTTTGCGCACATGGTTCAAGCGATTCCCGTGAATAGAAACAGGGGAATGCTTGAGCAGGCCAAGCGTATGGGTAAAGTTGGTATTACTCTGGGCGGCTGGTCGGACGGAGCATGGCCGTTCTTCAGGGAGGCAATACTTCGTAACCAGCACTGGGACAACATATTCATTTACTCGGATATGCAGCTGGGACATCTCTTAATGCCTATGCCGGTGGACTACAAGCTTGAATCTGTGGCTTGCGGCATGTCGGGAAGGTTTGACTTGAACGCTATCCTGAACGTATACAGGAAGATGGTGAACCCTAAAGTCAACGTCTACTGCATTCAGACAGCAGGCTACGCGAACACTGTAGTCCCTGAATATGGTTACAGGATCGCTGTCCTTTACGGCTGGACTGGGAAGGAGTTAATTTTCGCTGACGCAATGCGCAGGATTTGGGACGAGATAGAAAGCAGGAGGCCTGAGGAGAATTAGCCGGTCTTCTCAGGCTTCGCTTCTTGCCTGGAATAAGTCCGTATGCTAGAATTTCTCTCTAGTTGGAAATTTTGGCTTCACATAAAGTTTATAGTATCCCAAAAAGTTAATAGCTACGTCAAAATCAGGAGGAGCATGAATGACTCTTACGTCGACTTTTCCGGTTATTGATTTGCAGAAAACGGGCCGTAACATCGAGAAGTACCGCAAAGATTCGGGCCTCACAGTTAGGGATTTGCAGGAGTATTTCGGCTTTGAGTACCCGCAGGCCATCTACAAGTGGCAGCACGGGGAATGCCTCCCTGCGGTGGACAATCTTCTTGCGCTTGCTCTTCTCTTCGGCATAAAAATCGAGGACCTTCTGGTTTATGAGAACCGGGAGGTCTCTTATCCTGCCGCGTAACACTTATCCTGTTGAGCAGCGTTTCACCTTCCGCACAGCTTCTCACCTTCTCCGACATACAAAAACGCCCGAACCTCTTGGATTATTCTCCTGAGATTCGGACGCTGATACCGCGAATATCATTCATGACAGTTGGCGTATACATTTTTGGTGCGTCCGCCGCTCCTGAATCTGTCAGGCCGTCCGAGTTGTAACGTTCTCGGAAAACGTATGCCGATAACACTTCATCGGCCCGGAAAACCCTCTGATACGATAATGCGATAATGTGTGTTTTTATACAGTATGATGCAGTCATGAAAACCGCTACGGTATTTGTCCCCTTTGAGTTCGTTTCTCTGTGTCCCTCAACGAGTATGCATGAAATTCTATCAGCATATTCTCTCCTTGTCATTAAACTATAGGTTTATCATAACTTGCAAGAAGACTCCCACCTCTGGCTGTATAGTATAATACGTTTGGTGTTGAATATGACTGAAGCAGAGAGATTAGAGAAAAACGACCGAATACGCGAGAAGGGCAAACAGACAAGAGAAAAACGAAAGTCGCAGGTTTGCCGCGTATATCTAGTGAAAATCGACTTCTCCCATATCAATGAAGCACAGAAAGACCATGACATAAGCGGATACGATACAAAGATAGTTACTGTTCACAGCCTCGATAAAGACAAAAATCCGGTACTTCGTCCTTCGGTACTCCGTCCTACGGTACTTCGTCCTTCGGTAACGCATAACTTGCAGTACATCTCCTCACAAATGAAGCAATCAGTTATACAGAGTATAAAGTGTAGCCTCAAAGCACTATCCTCACTGAAAAAGAATAACCATAAAGTCGTAGGGCTTCAGGGCTTCAGCAAGAGCTTAAAAATTCGAGGAGCCAAGCAGTTCTGGAATATTACGGGCATTGAGTTGGCTAACGCAAAGTTACTCAGCTTGCCCGATGGTTATTATCTGACAATAACGACCTCAGACGGACGGAAATTCAAGGTATCAATTGGAGAAAGTGAACGATTAAAGAAATGTCAGCGGTTAATAGCCAGACGTAAGAAAGGTTCAAGCAACCGATACCGAGCCAGGAAGTTAGTGAGGAAGTCATATCTGAAATTAGGCAACAAGAAACGAGATTCAGCCAATAAGATAACGCATGAGCTGCTAGAACATGAAATAGTGTACATGCAGGATAAGAACCTGAAGGGCTGGCATAAGGGATTGTTCGGAAGGACAGTGCAGCACTCAGTGTTAGGATTAGTGAAGAAGAAACTAATGAACAGTGAGCGTGTAATAGTTCTGCTGAAGAGTATGCCTACGACCAAATATTGCCCCAAATGCGGAAATCTTAAGAATGACATAAAGCTTTCAGACCGAGTATATGAATGTGAATGTAGCTATCATGAAGATCGGGATGTCCATGCGGCGAGAAACATGATATTATTATCTAGATGGAGTACCTGTGGGACGCAGGGAACTTTTAACCCCGCCTTTGGAGAGGAGGTGAGACGGAGGCAGAAATGTTGCAACGCTGACCTCGTTGAATTAGGAAGCCGCCAAATTCGCGAGGGGAGGTAGCTCACAATATGCAAAAACTTAGGAGGCGTTCGCACTATGGCAGAGACGAATTTTCCAGACCCCAATAGAATTTTCCCGCTCCCGAACTTCAACAACTTGACCTACATTAAGCCCACGATAACAAGGCCGAATATCATCGTCGGTGATTTCTCGTATTTCAGCGGGCGAGACTTCGAGGCTCATGTTACTCATCACTACGACTTCATTGGCGACAGGCTGATCATCGGGAAGTTCTGCCAGATTGGAGCGGGCGTTGAATTTGTCATGAACGGCGCGAACCATCAGATGAACTGCGCGACGACGTTCCCGTTCTACATCTTCGAGGGCTGGAATGAGAGGCCTCCCGCGATGTCCGACTTGCCGCTGAAGGGTGATACAGTTATCGGCAATGACGTGTGGATTGGGCAGGATGTTACAGTTTTGCCGGGTGTTCACGTTGGAGACGGTGCGATTATTGGCCTGAACAGCACAGTAACCCGCGATATTCCGCCATACACAGTCTCAGCTGGAAATCCAGCAAGGGTAATTCGCAATCGCTTTGACGAGGAATTGACGGGGCTTCTACTCAAGCTGAGGTGGTGGGATAAGAGTATTGAGGAAATTCAGGGGCTTATTCCGATTCTTACATGCTCGGACACTGAGAGGCTAAGGCGTTGGCTGAAGGAGAATGTCAGCGTGATATAATCGTAAACACAAAGGCGGTGAATATTATGGAAGACGAGTACGTTCGCAAAGATTATCATGACGCAACAATGCGAGAAATTAAGGCACTAATGGAGGCAAATTTAGCCAAACAGGAGGCCATGAACGCAGAAATTAAGGGCGACATTAAGAACATTAACACAAGAATTGACGGTGTTGTTGATACGTTCAGCGTTGCAATCAATGATCTCAAAGAGAGAATAGACGACATCAAGACAAGCCAGTCTAATGGTTTCGCACGCTGGGGTATAGCTGTAGCGTTATTTATTGGCATCGTTCAGGTAACCGTAGCACTCCTCCTTAAGTAAAATCACACTCCTCATTAAGATATAATTCCTCCTGAAACAATCCTATCAAACAGGAGGTCATTACATGAGAAAATTCCTCTCATCACTCATCATCATATTGCTCATGGCCGCAGTGTCATTTGCTTCTGACGCAGTGCCGGGCGATGTCATAGTCGTTCTCCAAAACACATCAGGCTCGCGAATAAGTTCGTTGTCGCAAGCGGGCGGCATAAAGTCTCTCTCAGCCGTCCAGTCTTTCGCAAAGTCCTCGAACGTCAGCATAAAGTCAACATATGACGCTCTCTCCGAACAGGGCGATTACATGTTCATGCTCGTACATTCAGACACGAAGGACGAAAACGAACTCCTCCGCGAAATCAAATCCCGCCCCGATGTCATAGCGGCATCTCTCAATCGAACATCAAAGCTCCTCGAAGATGTCAAAACTCCCAACGATCCCCAGTATTGGCAGCTCTGGGGAATGGAGGCAATAAACGCTCCTTATGCTTGGAACTTCAGCACAGGCTCCGATGATGTCTACGTCGCTGTAATTGACTCAGGCGTTGATTATGACCATGAGGATCTCAGGGAGAACTTTTCGCACGAGTACAGCAGGAATTTTGTGGGCTACGGAAGTGCGGGCTACGATCCTTCAGCTTACCAGGACATTCACGATCACGGCTCTCATGTTTCAGGAACTATAGCGGCTGTCGGGAACAACGGCAAAGGCGTAGCTGGCGCGAACTGGAAGGCAAAGATTATCTCACTCAGAGTTGCGGACAGAAGAGGCAGTATATCTAACTCATCCATTATTGCGGCACTGGATTACATCGTAGGGCTTCTCAGGAACAATCCGGCCATGAACATTGCGGCGGTGAATTTGTCTCTTGGAGGCTGGCATTCTGTATCGCCGGAGGAAATCGCCTCAGAGCCTTACGCTCTGGCATACAGGACACTAAGCGACACTGACAGAATCGTTATATGCGTTGCGGCCGGAAACGAGGGGCATGAAATCGGCGTACCAGCTCCAGATAATGACGAGGACAACAGAATATCAAGAGGTCAATACTGCTACCCTGCTTCACTCCAAAATATCGGCAACATGATAGCAGTCGCGGCCTCAGATTCATCTCTCGCTCGTCCATCTTTCAGCAATTACAGCCGTAATTACGTCGACATAGCAGCTCCGGGCGACGACATTTACAGCACCGTCCGAACAAAGGCAAGCACCGACATGAGGTACGATGTCATTGAAAGGTTTAATGCTTACGGCATCAAGTCGGGGACATCAATGGCGACCCCTCACGTTACAGGAGCAGCAGCTCTCCTCAAGGCAATGTACCCTGACGCAAAAGCCTCCGAGATTAAAGCGGCTCTTATCGGCGGGGCTAACGTCGATTGCCTTCGTGATGACGGAACATCAATGTACGGCCATCTTGACCTCAAGGGCGTGATTGACTTCATGGCCGCCTGCCGTTCCCAGAACACTCCCCCTTCAATCACAAACGCTGAGACTCACGAGGGAGTTGTGAATCAGCCCTACGTTCTCGACTTCTACGCCTCAGGATCATCACCAATAACATGGAACATTGACGGAAATCTGCCCGAAGGACTAAGCTTCAGAGGCGGGAAAATCTCAGGAACTCCAACGCAAGAAGGAATGTCATCATTCATCGTTACAGCTGAGAACGATTACGGATATGACTCGCTCTTCCTCACGATAAGCATCGACAAGGGAGCTGCTCCCGTAATCTCAATGGACAATTCCTCAGAAATGCTGGTCAACGATCCTGTGGAGTTCACTCTCGGTGTTGAAGGAAGCTGGCCAATAACATGGAAGCTGGAAAGCTCGGACTTCCCTGAGAGTTTCAAGTTCGACTTCGACAGGAAGACAGGGACAGGAACTTTCTCGCCTGATGTTGAGGGGACATTCTCATTCACAGTAACGGCATCGAACTATGCGGGAAGTGATACGCGGACATTCTCGTTTACTTTCGTAGAGCCAGAACACGAAGCCCCAGTTATACTCACAGAGTCCCTGAAGCCTGCAATACGCGGACTGCATTACGGAATAACAGAAGCTGATGATTTCGTTAATATGTACTTTGGGGATACTCTTGACACGATTATTTCTGCCGACAGTGATGTTGAAGTTTCATGGGACGTTAAGGGACTGCCGGAAGGTATGACGTTCAGCCAGAATGACGAATACAGCATCAGCCTTGAGGGCATTCCTACGGTGTCGGGGAGCTTTGATGTTCATGTAGCTGCCTCGAACGGTTACGGTGTTGACAGCAGGGATTACGTCCTGAGAATCGTTGATGTTGCGCCCCGGTTTGCGAACCGCTCTAATAGGTTTGAGTTCTACAGGGGAATTCACAACACCCAAGACTTTATCGCGCTTGGCACTGCTCCGATGTCGTTTGATATTGTCGGTGAACTGCCAAAGGGAACGTCGGCATCTTTCGGACGTATGACAGCGAATATAAGCGGCATTCCGGAAGAGGCAGGCACGTTCAGAATCACTGTATACGCGACCAACAGCGAGGGTACGGCAAGAAGCGACGCAACAATAACCATCGTCGAACCAGCAATGATAGAGACGAACTTACTTACTGATGCTGTGAAGGGAAAGCCGTACAGTTTCAAGATGAGTTCGCTCTACAACGTGCCATTGAGGTGGTCGATTGCAAGGGGTGAAATTCCTGGACTCTCACTCACTGCCTCAGGGGACATTACAGGGATTCCGACTGAAGAAGGAACGTTCTCCGTGAACATACAAGCATCGAAGCCGGAAAACGATGATGTGTCGAACGTCAAAGCCTACAGTCTGACAGTCCGAGAAGCACCGTCAATCTCAACATCGAGCCTCCCGGACGGAAAAGTCGGAACTCCTTACGATGCAGTCTCACTCAACGCTGAGGGTACATCACCAATCACGTGGAAGCTATTTGGAGGATCAATGCCAGCGGGGTTAATGCTGTCGTCGAACGGATATATTCACGGAACGCCGTCAGAAGCAGGGACATTTGCGTTTGCTCTTGACGCAGTGAACAAGGCCGGAAATGACAGCAAGGTTTTCACGGTCAGGATAGCACCCTCAGGCCAGGAAAGCCCCGACAAGCCAGTCCCTGAAAGTCCGGACAAGCCGATCCCAGAGCCTGCCCCAATCGTGAAGCCCGTCATAAGGCAGGGAAAAGCACGCGATGTCTCATCACTCACAGTCGGTGAGCTTTCACAGGTTACGGCCAACGGAAGCATGATAGGCGCGATACTTCCAGAGGTCAGCGTGAACGTTTCGGGGCTTTACACTTTCGAGAGCGTTGACGCATTCGCAAACGTCAAAATCTCGCCCGATGTTCCTCAAGGCTATGCGCTAGTGTGGAATGCTTTTACGCGGGATTCAAACGTTGCTTCTGTGAACGATGCTGCGAATGATTTTGCGGTGTTCTGTGACGTTAATGGCAGTGAGATAACGACAGTCCCGGCGAATCACACAGTGAACGTCTCAGCATGGCTAGATGAAGGGAAGACGTATGCCCCTGTGATTTCGGCTGTACAGAGCGGCGATGTCAGGGGCGTCGGGACATCGGGAGGCGGATGTAACTCAGGCTGGGCGTGGCTCGCTGTGATTGTGATGATGATCCCGGCCATGAAGCGAATAACGTGGTATAATCGCTAACATAAAAGCACTTACAGCAGCAATCCGAGCAGCAGGTTACAGGTTCAAGTCCTGTGGGATGAAATCCCTAGCTCAAGGGTTAGAGCGGTGGTAGGTTAAAAGGTGCTTTGATAATTTCTAAAGGTGCATGCAGCAAACTTTTCGTGGAGACAGTCTTTATGACTCGAAGAAGTGGAAACGTATGTGCCTATTTTTGTTGTACAGAGCGGAGGCTGTAATTCAGGCTAGGTATGGCTCACAGTGATGGTATTGATGATCCCAGCCATGAAGAAAGTCAAAGTGTGATATAATCACTAGCGTAAAAGCACTTGCAGCAATAAACATTCCAAGCCGCAGGTTACAGGTTCAAATCCTGTGGGAGAAATCCCTGGCTCAAGGGGTTAGAGCAGCGGCAAATTAAAAGGTGCTTTGACCAATTCTAAAGGCGCATACAGCAATTTTGTGGAGACACTCCTTTTATCTCTGATGCGCCTTGCCTTATTCATCAGGAGGAAGCATGTTAAAACAGCTCAAGGAAGAAGCTAACTACACCCTCACGGAAAATCTCGCCCTTACTCACAAGTCAACACTCTCGGACTGCCTTGACCTCTTCGCAACAATCGGGGCACTGCGTAACTCACATCCTGGCGAAATAATTACGCGCTTCATGAGGGCATTCACAGAAGACCGCGACATGGCCGCAAAGATAGCATTCTATGGCCGCGACATAAGAGGCGGACTAGGCGAGCGAAGAACTTTCCGTGTGATACTTCAGTGGCTCGCGGAAAATTCCCCTTCAACCATCAGCAAGAACATCAGCCTCATTCCAGAGTATGGACGATACGACGATATTCTCGAACTTCTTGGGACAAAGTGTGAGCAGTCAGCATTAAGCCTCATTGCCTCACAGCTGAAATCAGACATGGATTCCGAATCTCCGTCCCTCCTTGCGAAATGGCTCCCGTCCGTCAACGCCTCAAGCTCAGAGACACGGCAAAAAGCCCTGGCAGTCGCAAAGACTCTAGGAATGTCGCTCAAGGATTACAGGCAGACACTCTCGAAGCTCCGCGCAAAGCTCAAGATCATCGAGAACAACTTGCGCACTAAGGATTACACGTTCGACTACTCGAAGCAGCCGTCAAAGGCAATGTTCAAGTACAGGGCGGCATTCTCAAGGAACGACAACGAACGTTACATGGCGTTCCTCGATGACGTTTCGGCAGGGAAAGCAACTCTTCATACTGGTACGCTTACTCCATACGAGATAATCCGGCCGATTCTTGACACTGGACTTAATGCTGACGAAATTAACGCCATAAATACGACATGGAACGCTCAGGAAGATTTCACGAACGGCGAGAACGCTATTGTCGTTGTTGACGGCTCAGGCTCAATGTACGGGGGCAGGAATGTTTCACCGATTTCTGTGGCATTGTCGCTGGGAATATATTTTGCAGAACGGAATAAGGGCGAGTTTCACAACCATTTCATAACGTTCTCAATGACTCCTCAGCTTGTCGAGATTAAGGGCGCGAATATTTACGAGAAAGTTAAATACTGCGCGAGCTTCAATGAGGTCGCGAACACGAACATTCAGGCGGTCTTCGAGCTTATACTCAGCACGGCCGTCAAGCACAATGTCCCGCAGTCAGAGCTTCCGTCAACAATCTACATTATAAGCGACATGGAATTTGACTACTGCAATAACGCTGACATCACGAATTTCGATTACGCGAAGAAGATTTTTGCCGAGCATGGATACAAGCTCCCCAACGTCGTATTCTGGAATGTCGAGAGCCGTAACACACAGCAGCCTGTTACGATGAACGAACAGGGAGTTACGCTTGTAAGCGGAGCATCACCGAGAGTTTTCGCAATGATCAAGAGCGGGAACTTGTCGCCGATGTCATTCATGCTTGACGTTCTGAACTCCGAACGCTACAGAAACATCACAGCATAATTTTCCTGTTAAACTTGCATCTATAGTATAATTAACAAGTTCAAGGGGTAAAAATTTTATCGCAATAATTAACGAGGGAGTGAACTATTTTGAGTCGCCTTAGCATTATGAATGAAACAAAAGCTCAGGCCGCCGTTGAGTCGCTTCACAAAGATCTCGAACGGAGGATTACGGGTGCGCCGCCTGATCTTTGTCCGCTTGATGTGGCAAGCAGTTACCTGAAAGTATGCGCTGCCCAGACTTGCGGGAAGTGTGTACCCTGTCGTGTTGGTCTTCCGCAGCTCGAACGCCTTATTGATGACCTCATTGACGGCAAGGGAGACATGAAGACAGTTGAGACGATCGAGAAGACAGCCGAGACAATCTCAACATCAGCAGACTGCGCTATCGGTTACGAGGCCGCTAACATGGTTCTGAAGGGAGTCAAGGGCTTCCATGATGATTACGTTGCTCACGCTAAAGGACATCAGTGTACGTCAGAGGGCTTCAGGGCCGTTCCATGTGTTACGCTTTGCCCCGCACATGTCGATATTCCCGGCTACATTGCTCTCGTAAACGCTGGACGCTATGCCGACGCTGTGAGGTTAATCCGAAAAGATAACCCGTTCCCGTCAGTCTGCGCTATGGTCTGTGAGCATCCTTGCGAGAACAAGTGCCGCAGAAGAATGGTCGACGACGCTATCAACATTCGCGGTCTGAAGCTCTACGCTATTGACCACTCGGGCCATGTTCCAGTTTACCGCGAGGGTGAGAAAGCCGCCCCTGCAACTGGGAAGAAAGTCGCCATCATCGGAGGAGGGCCAAGCGGAATTTCAGCGGCCTACTATCTCGGAATGATGGGACACAGCGTTGAGATCTTCGAGCAGAGAAAGAGACTCGGCGGAATGCTTCGTTACGGAATCCCGTCATACCGTCTTCCTCGTGAGGTGCTTCATGAGGAAATCGAGACCCTACTCACAGCCGGAGACATCAAGGTACACAAAGAAGTCTCAGTCGGAGGGCCTGACTTCCCGCTTTCAAAGCTTCGTGAGCAGTTTGA
>JAFRSL010000009.1 GCA_017427625.1 Synergistaceae bacterium
TATAAGAATGCCCAAGTGAAAAACCTGAAAGTTCGTGAATGGAAGTGCCCGTTATGCGGAACGGAACATGACAGGGACATAAATGCGGCAATAAATATCCGAGAAGAAGGAAAACGAATAAGTACCGTCCCTTCGGGGCTGCGCTATGGGACTACGGGAAGTTACGCCTATGGAGAAGATGTAAGACACTATGACTCTTTGCGGGTTCTAGCGCAGTCTTCGCTGAAGTAGGAAGCTGCCACTTCTATAAGTGGCGGTAGTTCACTATATTATACGCCATTGCTGTATAATACATTAATATTCAGGGGAGCTGATTTTTGCTGAGAGGGTGCAAAAACGCACCGACCCTTTGAACCTGAAGCGGGTAATTCCGCCGCAGGAAGAACCAGATTTCCCCCGCAAAATTTCATATTCACAGGAGGAATTTCAATGCCTTCAAGACACACAAACACCGTAGCAATGGTAGAGTGCGCGCTCTGCATAGCCCTCTCCTTCGTCCTGACGAAAGTCAACCTCTTCACGATGCCTCAGGGCGGATCTGTTGACTTCGAGCTTGTACCCCTGATTCTCTTCACGTACCGCCGCGGCTGGAAGTGGGGACTCATCGCGGGAACTATGGAGGGTGTACTGAGAATACTTCTCGGCGCATACTTCCTCAACGTTGCTCAGGTAATTCTCGACTATCCTCTCGCGTATTCGTTCGTCGGACTGACTGACCTTCACCCGTTCTGGCTCGGACTGATAGCGGCATGGGCGGGAATGACTGCATCAAGCGTCGTATCAGGCGCAATATTCTTCGCACAGTATGCCCCCGAAGGCCAGAATCCTTGGGTCTATTCGCTCTTCTACAATGCTCCAGTTCTCGGCGCAAAGTACATCGTCTCAGGAATAGCTGCCTTCATTCTCTGGAAGATTCTTGAGCGCGATCTGACCGTGTGAAAAGAATAATCATCGCTGGAGCTTCAAGCCGTTCAGGTAAGACGACGGTAACCTGCGCGCTTCTTTCGACATTGAGGAGGCGGGGGCTGAGGGTCATCGCATACAAGACCGGGCCGGATTACATTGACACGGAATACTTGAGGCTTTCGGGGAAATGTGAAGCCTACAACCTCGACACATGGCTTATGACTGAGGAACGTACACTTGAGCTTTTTGCAATGACTTCGCAGGGAAACGACATAGCCGTTATCGAGGGAGCAATGGGACTCTATGACGGGGGTATCAACAGTACGGCAAGAATAGCAGAACTTCTTGATGCTCCCGTTGTACTTGTGATTAACGCGCGTTCGATGGGCGAGAGTGCTGCGGCGGTTGCATTGGGCTTCCGCGAGTATGGTGATGTGAATATCGCAGGCGTAATCCTGAACTTCACAGGCTCGGAATATCACGAGGAGATCATATCGTCGGCACTTGAGGAGAAGGGCATGAAGTTTCTCGGAGCTTTGAGGCGTGATGATGGCATTGCGATTCCTGAGCGTCATTTGGGACTTTTGCAGGCACGGGAAAATCAGGGCTTCGACATTTCGAGGCTCGCGGAAAAATTCGAGGCTTCCGTTGATGTTGATGAGATTCTGAGGATTGCCGGAAACGTCAGCAAGCTCCGGCCATGCAGTGTGGTTGTCCCGGCCAAGAAGTACACTGTCAGAGTCGGAGTCGCAAGGGATGAGGCTTTCACGTTCGTATACCCTGAGAGTCTTGGAGTCCTTGAGGGAATGGGAGCTGAGATTATCCCTTTCAGCCCTCTTCACGATGAGAGTCTTCCTTATGCTGACGGCTATATATTCTGCGGCGGTTATCCTGAGATTTTCGCGGAAGGACTCGCAACGAATGCCCCGATGCTCGAAAGCGTCAGAAATTGCAACAAACCAATCCTCGCTGAATGCGGGGGAATGATGTACCTTTGCCGGAGCCTCAGGGACAATGACGGCAGGAAGTTCGACATGGCCGGAGTGATCCCGTTCGAGTCGTACATGGCCAGGCGCGCTGTGATGGGATACATGACGGGTGTCGCACTCAGGGACAGTATCATCTGCCGTAAGGGTGAGAGTGTTCGTGGGCATGAGTACCACTATTCGAGGATTGAGCCTGAGGTTTCGGGGGATTACTGTGCTTTCGAGATGACAAGGCGCAACACAGGGGCGAGGCATTACGGAGGCTACGCAAAGGGGAACGTTTTGGCTTCATACCTTCACATAAACTTCTTCGGGAACGAGAAACTTGCGGAAAATTTCCTGAACATGTTGACTTCAAGCAAGGTTTAACAGTTTATACTTACTGCGACAATTTTCACAGGAGGAATCATCAATGCGTACACTAATTCTCGCATTAGCAATCGTATTCACACTGTCATTCTCGGCAGGAGCAGAGGCAAAGAGTCTCATCATCGTATTCTCGCACGCCGGAGAAAATTACAGCGTCGGGAACGTCGCGGTCGGAAACACGATGAAGCTCGCCCAGATTATCGCCGCAAAAACAGGCGCGGAACTCTTCGAGGTCAAGCCCGCAAAGGAATACCCATCAACCTACGACGAATGCACTGACATCGCCAAGCGTGAACAGAACGCCGGAGCACGTCCCGCAATCCTTGAGGACAAGGACATCTCAGGCTATGACACGATATATTTCGGCTATCCGATTTGGTGGGGAGATATTCCGATGTGCATGTACACGTTCATCGAGGCTCACGATTGGAGCGGGAAGACCGTGATTCCTTTCTGCACGCACGAGGGTTCAGGGGCAGGACGAACTGACAGGACACTGAACTCCACGATGAAGGGCGCGAACGTCAGGAAGGTTACAGCGGTTCGGGGGTCAACAGCACAGAACAATCCTTCGGCATCAGAGAGGGCGTTGGCAGGAATTTTGAAGTAGGGCGGTTTGAAATTGGCAGGGTGTCTCGGTGAGCGGGGCATCCTGTTTTTTTATGCAGTGAATTATGGTATACTTCATGAAATCCAGACTATACTCTGCGTAAGAATAGAGGCGATTTGCTTGATTGTTCGTTAGGAAGGTCA
>JAFRSL010000098.1 GCA_017427625.1 Synergistaceae bacterium
ACGACAATCGAAGCATGTAATTTTGTCGGAAAACTGCTTACGACGAATGCGAATGTTGCAATCGGAGGCGGATTTGTAGCGGAGAACAACGGAACACTGACGATAAGCAAGAGCCTCTATGCACCTGCAACGGTTGAGACGGGCGAAACTGAACCCAGCGCGGAAGGTACAGCGACATTCTCACGGAACAACGGAGAAGGCACGAGCAACTTCACAAACAGCTATTACACGAAGACACTCGGCACAGCGCAGGGCAAGCAGGGTTATACGGTTACGGCTGAGGCTGGAATCACGGTTGCGCTTGCTGAGAACAGCACGAACGGTCTGACGTATGACGGGACGATTTACGCCGGAGAAAGCGATGTTGTGAGCCTGACACTCAGCGGAGGAAATACTCCTGAAAACGGCTACACGTTCAAGGGCTACAAGGCGAGTGCCGGAACGCTGACGGAATCAGAGGGCAAGTATTCTCTTACGATGCCGGGAGAAAATGTCGTAATCAGTGCTGAGTTCGCGCAACTCTACAGCGTTACGATTTCCGACAGCATAACGAACGGGACAGTAACCGCCAACTTTACGCAGGCTGTTGAAGGTGAGACGATCACCCTAACGGTAACACCTGCTACCGGGTATTCGGTTGCGAGCGTGAAGTATAACGGCGCGGCAATAACGGCGGGCGAGGACGGCGAATATCAGTTCACCATGCCAGCGGAGAACGTAACAGTTACGGCGGAATTTGAGGCTGTGGATTACTCTGTGGGCGGAATAACTGACGGCTCGATGACTGTTGACAAGCAGACCGCGCATTACGGCGATATTGTTACATTAACTCCTGCTAGAGGTTACAAAGCCGAGAATGTTACGGTCAAGAACGGCGAGAATGATGTCGCTGTAACGAAGAATGATGACGGCACGTATACATTCACGATGCCTGCGGGTGCAGTTACGGTTGATTTCAACATCGAGGCAATCCCCTACGCGATCACATATGACCTTGACGGCGGAAGTCTCCCAGAAGGCCAGAGCAATCCAGAAACATACACTATCGACAGCAATGAAATCAAGCTGATCAATCCTGCACGAAGCGGCTACACATTCACGGGGTGGACAGGATCAAATGGTGAGACCCCTGAAACGAGTGTAACAATCCCGACAGATTCGACTGGCGACCGCACGTATACAGCGAATTGGGAGAAAAGCGGCAGTCCTTCGCCAGACCCAGACGCGCCGGAGTTCAAGACCTACCAGCTCATATTGGGAAGCAAAATCGGAGTCGTTCTCTACGTGGACATTCCCGAAGATTTCAGGGACAACGCATACATGCGCTTCACTGTGAACGGTGTCGAGACAACTCAGGATTTCGACGAGGACTTCAAGAATGAGACGGGGAAATACTACGGCTTCGAGCGCGAGATAACTTCCGTTCAGATGGCCGACACGATTACGGCGGAGCTTCACTACAATGACGGCGCAGAGGAAAAGACCGTAACCTATGAATGCAGCGCGAAGGGCTACCTCGATTACGGCCTCGCGAATGAGACTGACACGGCTACTCTTGAGCTTCTCAAGGCGATAGCTGACTACGGGCATTACGTTCAACAGCCGCTTGCAACTGAGAACGGCTGGCAAGTTGGCGTTCAACATGCCGCGATGACATCTGCAACTGAAGAGAGCGTGTTCGACGGCTACGTAACGGCTCTGGCGGCTTCTGATGACCTGAAGGCCTGCGCGATAAAAGTAGGCTCGGAGACTTCAGGGATAGACGTAAAGTACGCGCTTGACCTCACATCGGAGACGCAGATTAACGTTTACTTCGAGGTGCCCGAAGGAATGAGCTTGTCTGCTAACATAGGCAGCGGCGGTGAAGCTCAGGTTATCGAGAATGGACGCTATAAGGTTAACATTGCTGGAATTTCAGCGCACCTTCTGGGCAAGACGTACACGATCACTGTACACCCATACGAAGGAGAGACGGCCCGCCCAATTTTCACGGTTGAGGTTTCGGCACTGTCCTACGTCAACACGGTTCTGAGCAGTGCTATTCCTTCCGCTGATGATGACGACGGTAAGGCTCTCAGCAAGAACACGGCTCTCAGGAGGGGAGTAACGTCGCTTTACAGGTACTATAAGGCAACCAAATCGTACAGAAGTGCGAAAGGCTACAACGACTAGAAAGGAGGTGTTGTATCATGGAGCAGAAGCAGGAATACAAAGGGCTCGAAATCGAAATTATAGATTACGAGTACGAGGACGTAATTACCGTGAGTACCCTTACGCCGGAATATCCAGCAAGTAGCTGGTTTTAAGCGATACATGCAGGGTGAAGGAAGGAAAAAATTTTCGCCCTGCCTCATTCTACGAACATGAATAACATTTACAGAATAGCGGACAAGAATATAAGAATAAGCTCGTTGTTCTCGTTCATTCACGTTTACTGCGATGAATACAAGACGGACGGCGAGCCGGATTTTGAGGTAGAAATCACAGAAGCTGACCTAAAAGCTGAATGCAAGACCGTCAAAGCTGACATTATGGGCGGCTGGGTGGAAGTCTCAGCGGTTTACAGGAAGATAGCGGAGATAATGCCGAAGTACGACACTTTCATGCTTCATGGCTCGGCAATTTCAGTTGACGGGGAAGGCTACTTGTTCTCGGCGAAAAGCGGAACGGGGAAATCGACGCACACGAAATTATGGTGTAAACTTCTTGGAGACCGTGCCATAATGGTGAACGATGACAAGCCGTTTATCAGAGTTACCGGCGGCGAGGCGAGGATTTACGGAACGCCTTACAGCGGGAAAGAGGGTCTGAACACGAATATTTCAGTACCGCTGAGGGCGATCTGCATTCTTGAGCGTTCGGAGACGAATCGGATTAGGCAAGTTGATTTCAGTGACGTTTACCCGGTTTTGGTTCAGCAGGCTTATCACCCGTCGGACAGGGAAATGTTTGACAGGACGCTTGAATTGCTGGACAGACTAAGCCGCCATGTTAGGTTTTACAGGCTTTCCTGCAACAAAGAGCTTGAAGCTGCAGAAGTTTCATACAGTGCTATGAAAGGACGAAACAGAACGATGAGATTGAAGAATGAATTTTTGACCCATACTAGCGGTGATGAAGCGTATTTAGTGCCGTCAGGGAGAGTTGAGTTTCGCGGGTTGGTGAAGGGCAATGAATTGCTCGGAGAGGTCATTGGACTCTTGAAGACCGACACTACAGAGGCAGAAATCGTGAAAGCTCTGTGTGAAAAATATAACGCGCCTTCTGAGACAATCGAGTCTGACGTTAAGAGAGCAGTTGAAGTCATGCGAAGCGTGGGAGCGTTAATTGAGTAGCCTC
>JAFRSL010000099.1 GCA_017427625.1 Synergistaceae bacterium
CCGTCAGTGCTGAATATCTCTTTTCCGTCATGTTCAAGGAAGAATGACACTGATGGATTGCAGACTGAATATTCGCGTAGGAAGACGGCGGCTCTTCTGAGTTCACCTGATGCGCTCTTTAGGAATTTTCGGCGGGCTGGTAATCCTGAGAACAAGTCCGAAACCTGAACGCGAGTTCCCTGTGAGCATTTTGCGCGGACATGCTCTGTGATTTTCCCGTCATGAGTGCGGACTAATCCCCCTTCATCGTCTCCGGCCTGACGACTGCGGATTTCGACATCGGCGACAGCTACAAGGCTTGCGAGTGCTTCACCGCGATAACCTAGAGTCATTATGCTCTCAAGGTCTGAGATTTCACGAAGTTTGCTCGTTGCGTGATACATTAAGGCAAGGGGTAGGTCATCAAACGCTATACCTTCCCCATTATCCTCAACGATGATTCGTAACCTTCCGCCATCTGTGAGGGATACTCGGATTCTAGTTGCTCCGGCATCGAGGGCGTTCTCGGTGAGTTCTTTGACTGCTGAGGCCGGGCGTTCAACGACTTCACCGGCGGCTATTCGAGACCATACATTTTCGGGAAGTGATTTTATTGAGGGCATTAACTCCTCCTTGCCTCCTTGCTTTTCTCCTTCATTCTGTGCAAAATCTTCAGTGCCTCCATCGGCGTAATATTATCCGTGTCAATCTCCGAAAGTTCCTCGATAATTCCATCACTTTCCGGCGAGAACAGCATAATCTGCCGTCTCAACGCAACCTGTGGCAACGGTGCTGGAATATCCTTCGTCTCAATTCCATCGCGCTCGAAAACTTCAAGAAGCTCGAACGCCCTCCTCAGTACAACATCAGGAAGCCCCGCAATCCTCGCAACTTCAATCCCGTATGACCGTCCGGCAGCTCCCCTCACAACTTGGTGAAGGAACATTATCCCCTCTTTGCCTTCCGAGACCGTCATGCTGTAATTCCTGACACCCTCAAGCCTTTCCTCAAGGCACGTCAATTCATGGTAGTGTGTCGCAAAAAGCACCCTAGATTTCGATGCTCCATGAAGGTACTCAAGGACTGCCCAAGCTATGCTCATTCCGTCATAAGTTGCAGTTCCGCGTCCAACCTCGTCAAGAATTATGAGGCTTCTGTCGGTTACGTTGTTGAGAATGTTGGCGGTCTCAAGCATCTCAACCATGAAAGTGCTTGAACCTCTCACCAAATCGTCCCTTGCGCCTATTCGTGTGAATACGCGGTCAACAAGTCCAATCCTCGCTTTCTCTGCTGGAACCCACATTCCTGCCTGCGACATTATGACGATTAGTGCGGTCATTCGAAGCCATGTTGATTTTCCGGCCATGTTAGGCCCAGTGAGGATTATAACGCGGCTGTTGCGGTCAATATTGACATCGTTCGGAACAAATCCTGCATCCCTAAGTTCCCGCTCAATGACAGGGTGACGGCCTGACTTTATGTCTATAACGTCCGAATCATCGACGACAGGGCAGCAATAATTCCCGTTCCTCGCAATCTCTGAACACGAAGCTGTGCAGTCAAGTATCCCGATCAGCCTTGCCGTGAGCTGTAAATCCTTGCTGTTTTCGAGGACATGTGCGACTACAGCGCGGTAAAGTTCCGACTCAATGCGAGAGATTTCGGCCTCAGCGTTCTTCATTCGCGCCTCAAAATTCTTCAGCTCCGGAGTTGTGTAACGTTTAGCGTTTACGAGTGTCTGACTCTGCCTGAAGTAATCCGGCTGAATCGTAAGCCCCGATTTCCCGGCCTCCAAATAATAACCATACGCGTTGGTGTAACCTGCTTTGAGTTTGGGAGTGCCTGTGTTCTGCCGTTCGCGTTCGACGTATTCAGCGAGCCATTCTTCACCCTTCTGCGAGAAATCACGAAGCTCCTGAAGTTCCTGGCTGAATGACGACCGTATAACCGCACCGTTCCCTAAAAATCTCGGAAGTTTCTCCTCCAGTGCGTTCTCCATGTACTCGCTAAGTTCCGAAGTGTCAGGCAACGACTCCTGAAGCGTCCTCAATGGCTCGTCGAGTTCAACCGACCTTATCGCGGGTATTAGCCTGAGAGTCTCACGTATTGCCCCCAAGTCGAGAGGGTTTCCCGTTCCAAGTGCTAGGCGTGAGAGTGAGCGTTCGATGTCGCGTGTTCCTGACAGTGCGTCCTGAAGCTGTGAGCATTCTCGCGGTGATGATACGAGCGCACCGATGTAGCGTTGGCGTTCAGAGATTGACTTGACGTCCATTAGCGGGCGGAGGATCCAGTCCTTTAGGGTACGCCGTCCCGTGTTGGTTCTGCATTTGTCGATTGACGAGAAGAGTGAGACGTTTCCCCCCGAAGTCTCAGGGATAAGCTCAAGGTTCTTCTGTGCTGACGAATCGAGGCTCATTCTGTCCTTGACCATCAAAGGCGCAAGTTTGAGAACGTCATTGAGTGAGCTGAACTGAGTAGCCGTGAGATAATCCAGTGCAGCCCACGCAGGCCCGGCGCAAATATCACCGTCATTTATGCCGAAGCCTTCAAGCCTTGTAGTGTGCAATGCTGACTTGAGTCGCCTCGAAGCGTTCTCAGGCTTGAACGTCTCAGGTGTTACAGGTCTGAGATTGTAGGCGTTCATGAAATCGGGGAGGGCCTTGATGTTCGAGGGATAAAGGATTTCGCCGGGTGAGAATGCCGACAACATGGCCTCAGCGTCGCGTGTGCTTAACGTTCCTGCCTCAAGAAGCCCAGTGTTGACCGAAAGCAACGCCATAGCTACCCTTCCTTTTAACGGCCAAACTGAAGCCAGGTGTGCCGATTCGCTTTCCTCGTTCTCAGGGAGGTAAGTGCCGGGTGTAACGACACGGATCACTCTTCGTTCAACGAGTCCTTTAGGGTTAGGCTCACCAATTTGCTCGCATATCGCCGCCCTGTAACCAGCACGGATTAGTCTCGTCAAATAGGAGTTCAAAGCATGATGAGGGATTCCGGCCATCGGGATTTTCTTCTCGGGGTCTCGCGCTGTCAACGCTATGTTGAGGGTTGAGGCAGCCTGCCTTGCGTCGTCAAAGAACATCTCGTAGAAGTCGCCCATTCTGAAGAGTAGAAGGGCATCGGGGTATTCTTCTTTGAAGGCTCTGAACTGTTCGAGCCAAGGGGTAATCTTAATGTCAGACGGTATAACGCTCATGATTTATGTATTCAGGAAATACACTCCAAGACTCAGATACTCCGCAAACACTAGCCACACCATATACGGAATCTGCAAGTACGCGCTCAAAGCATCAACCTTCCTGAAGTACGAGCACATCATCACGACGAGAACTATCATTACTGCAAGACATACTGATGCCGCAAGAAACATTCTCAGCGTGAAAAACACGAAGCACCACGCAAAATTTATCCCAAGCTGAACCATGAACAGCCACAAACCTTTAGTGCGTTCCTTAGATTTTGGGGCAGCGTAAATCCTCGCGGCACTAATCCCCATCAGCGCATAAAGCACTGTCCACACTACAGGGAGCAGCAACGCGGGTGGTGAAAGAAACGGTTTTATGATTGATGAAGCGTAAATCTCTACGTCTCCGCGAGTCAGAAAACCCGCAGTAATCCCAACAGCTTCAGTGAACATTATCCAGAACAAATATGTCATAGTTATCCTCCTAATAACACTCATGCTTCCCAACTTTCGGAGTCAGAGAGATTTTGCAGTGCGTGTAATATTTTACCGTATAAGTCTGGAATGTCCTTCCTCAATCCGGCTATGTACTCACGTATTCGCTGCCTCTCTGTGTGTCCTGCGAACGGGCAGGGGCTTGAGATTACGGGGAGTTCTAAGCGTTTAACCTCGTCGATTATTGCTGACTCTGTGGCAAGGACCAGCGGCCTTATGACTGTTACGCCAGTTCGTGTCATCAATGATTTTGGCTGAAAACTCTTTGCCCTTCCTGAATGCAACAAGTTCATGAAGAAAGTTTCAACAGCATCGTCAAGAGTGTGTCCGAGTGCGAGCTTCCTGTAACCGTTCTGGGAGGCCCACGAGCTGATTATCCCTCGCCTCATATTTGCGCAGAATGAGCAGGGTGATTTCTCGTTGCGTTCGTGAATGATCCCGATGATGTCCTGCTCAATGACGGTGTAAGGAATGTCAAGAGCCTCGCAGTATGATTGAAGCGGCGAAGTGTCGAGGCCTGAGAGCTTCACGGTGATAGCTGCTAGCGAGAAGTGTACGGGGCTTCTTCGCTGAAGGTCATGAAGGGCGTGAAGG
>JAFRSL010000100.1 GCA_017427625.1 Synergistaceae bacterium
GCTCATTCTAACTCTCACAGGGTGCGTGATTCTGACTGTCTTCGGAGTTAGTATGTCGCGCTTCTTCCTCGAAAGGATGTCAACTCCCCCTGACGTTATCGACGAGGCTGATACATACTTAAAGATATACTTCGGCGGAATTTCAGGGCTTCTCTTCTACAACATAGGCGGTGCGATCCTAAGGGCAATGGGTGATACACGGAGGCCGCTGTTCTTCCTGATAGTGTGCAGCGTCCTCAACATCGTCTTGGATTTGGCGTTCGTAAAAATCGGCTGGGGAATCGCCGGAGTAGCAATCGCAACAATAGCAGCTCAGGCATTATCGGCATGTCTTGTGATTTACACGGTGATAAAAACTGCGGGGCTTTCCGGAAAATGGAGGATTGACCGTGAAATATCGCGAATGATTTTGAGGATAGGGCTGCCTTTCGGGATTCAGATGGCCATCGTGGCGTTCTCGAATGTATTTGTGCAAGGTTATATTAACGTTTTCGGGACGGCGTGCATTGCTGGCTGGGGAGTTTACATGAAGCTCGACCAGTATATGATGCTTCCAATTCAGAGCATGGGGCAGGCTGTAACGGTCTTCACGGGTCAGAATCTGGGGGCTGAGAAGAGAGACAGGGCAATTTCAGGAACTTGGACGGCTCTGGCAATGATGCTCGTGATTTCGTCGGGTATTGCGTCAACCCTGTGCATGTTCGCGCCCTCGTTCGCGTCGTTGTTCAGCCCTGACGGGAGAGTCATCGAGTATGGAACGCTCTTCATCAGAATGTGTACCCCAATCGCCGTAGTGTGCTGCTTCAATCAGATATTGTCGGGGTATCTTCGAGGGGACGGAAATTCGCGTATGCCTATGGTGATTACGCTTTGCACTCATGTGTTCTTCAGGCAGGTATATCTCGCAGTGATTACGAGGCTGATACCGGGAAATGTTTATGTTGTTGGGTTCGGATATCCAGCTGGGTGGATATTATGCGCGGTGATAATGACGGTATACTATTTCTACTGGCAGAAAAGGAGGTCATGAGAGGAGACCTGAGAGTCGCTGATACCTTGAGCTTCGGAATTGCCGGAGGACGGCTTCTAGGATGTGGGTGTTCATGTCGTCGATGTATGAGGCTGACGCGGAATAGTCGCCGGAAGTTATAAAGAGTTGCCCGTTGTTGCTGTATGTCATTATGCCCTGCCACCCGAAGAATCTCACATCAGACGAGAACCAGCCCGATTTCTTCAGGTACACTCCGTCATCTTTCACCTTTATGTTGCCGAAATACAACAGTTCCCCGTTCTGAAGCCGACTAAGTATTCTTGTGGAAATTGGACCGATTAGCGCTCGCCAGAGATGACTCGTAATCTTCTCGTACTCATCTTCTTTCGGAGTGAGCTTAATTGTCGAATACGGCGTGAGGATTGTTACAATGTAGTCCGTCCGCATATACATACCATTTACGTGTTGCCTGATTCCTCCCCAGCTTATACCTTGCACTTCATCAAGCGGTGTGTTGACTCCCTTCCACGATATTCCTTCAACCGAAATTATCAGCTTGTCCTTGAAGATAAGCCCGAACTCTGTCTCATAGTACAGGCTTCTTGCCCACGCGTTATATTCTTCCTCTGCCTTGCGTTTCTTGCGTTCAAGCTCCTCAAGTTCACGGACATCGTTGCTTATCGCTCTGGAAAGTTCCACCGAAATCCCGTTGATATATCCCTTGACTGTCTTTATCAGCCTCAATGCCTCGCTGGTTTTGTCGTGTTCATTGTGAAGGGCAATAGCACGTTCACGGACAACCCTGAAAATATCCCCGGCCTGCCCACAAATATTCCCGTTCTCAATCCCCGTAACACTTTCGGCCGTCAGCAACGGATCTGACAGTTTCCGCCACTCCTTGAGACAGCGCGACAATTCCGCAATAACAGTGCCGGGCAAGAAATCCCTGATATTTGAGGCGGCACTGCGTATCATCATCATGTGTTCGTCGAGTCTGGGGAGAATATTCAGCCCATACCCTGCAAGAAAATCACCCAGAAGGATTGAGCCGTAATATTCCCCGTTCACATCCGAGTATTTCCCCGCAAGCTCTGTCGCAAGCCCGGTATATTCTTCACGTGAAAGCTCAGGCAGTCTCCCGTCAAAAACTCCAGCTATGTCAGCTCGGTAATCATTGAGAGCGCGCTCAAATTCGGCCTCGTCAGTCATAGGGAAGCCAGCGATCAGCCTGTCATTGTTGATAGACGCGCAGACCCCCTCAGTATTGATATTGTCGAAACATGAGCATATTGCGAGGATTGACCCGGCCATGTCCGACACTCCCGCGAACTTTCTGTAGCCGAACATGTAGACCGAGAAATTCAGCTATCGGCGTGTTAGTGTAATTCCCAGCGGCAACGTTGCGGAAGAACTCTGAGATTTCGCGGACTTTAGCATCATCCATTCCCGGAAACCAGCGGATTTCTGCGACGATTCTCTTTTCGGGGATAAGCAGGGCTGTACGTGCCTCGCCAAAATCATCAGACCCGCTAACGAATGCTTTTTCCTCAGCGGCGGCGGTTATCTGCCTCCTGTTGTCACGTGTTGAGACTCCCAGCGTGAAGAACGGATTATCCGATATGTTCATGTCATGCCCTGATAATGTTCACTCGGAGACGACTGTCATCTGATGGGGCACTCTTCATGAGTCCGAAAAGCTCCTGCACAACACCGCGCAGGCTGTCAATGTCTCCATCATCAATGCACTTCATGCCTCGGGCCTTAAGAGCTGCGAATTTTCCCTCATCGCGATAATCCTTGGGATTCTTGACACTGTCACGGAACAATCCCATAACGAACCAGTCTTGACGATACAATATGCTGTAAGTTTTTCTCCAAAGCTCGTTCAAGTAACGCTCAAACCCGGAATCGCTGGCGTATCTCCGGGCTGTTCTGGCTAGGTTGTTGAACGCGGCTGACTCTGACTGTGTAGCGTACTCCGCGGCGTGGCGACTGAAATACTCCATGCAGTTCTCCAAGTCCATCAAGTTCACCTCGCGGGCATGATCTTTGCGTATGCCGGATAATATCTTCCTGGCCTCGTACAAATCGTTGTAGGCTTCCTGCACGCTCTCTTCATCCGGGACAAGGAAGCTGTCTATTCCGTCGGCGTTCTCTGCTTTCTGCCTCGCCAGGTCCAGCCTAGGATCGTCAATCTGTCCGGACATCTCATCAACTCGCCCGATAACTTCCCGGCCTTCATCCGCTAGCCTTCCTGTGTCCTCAAGGTCAAGCTTCGCGTCATCGTGGAAGTCGTGCGAACTCAGTCCCGAGACTCGCAGAAGATGCTGACATTGAGAGTGCGCCCCCGTCTGAGATTTCATAGTCGCAAGCAATCTCGCTTCCTGCCGGGATAACGTCATTGCCGTACAGGTCTGCCCCGGAAATCTTGTACACACCCGCAAATCTGTTGTCGTCATAAGGCGTCTCTATTTCGCCCTCCCAAAGGTTGAAGTTCAGGGACACGCCGGAATTTGCCCGGAGAGTTTGGGCAGCCTTGAAGGTTACGCGGCCTTTCTTGGGCAATGGCTCATCCTTCCTGACGAGATAAACGAGCTTTTCCGTGCCTCCAAGCTTATCGAGTGCTGAGATTGCTATTGAGTGCGAGGCTGGAATTGCTCCGACTGAGGCAAGAGTCTTCGTGATTGTGATTACGGATTCTGGAATGGGAATCTGCCTTCCGCGCTTATCGTACACAACGACCTTGAACGAGTTATCGCCGTCCTTAGCGAGCGGTAATTCGAGCAATGTCCCGTCCTTCAGCTCAAGCCTTCCTGATGTCCAGCCAGTATCATTACTCTCCGCCTCGAACATGAGTTCAGCGTTTATCTTTAGCGAACACAGAACACGGGCTTTGTTCCCTGCTACCCTCGACTCGTACTTGAATGACAGTGCCGAGCCTATATTGAGGTCAGCATTCTTTGACTTGCGGCTGTGGTTCTCGCTCGACCAGTCTATAGACTCCGCGAATATGCTTGCTCCTTCTGCTACTGCTGTCATCGGGTTAATCTCCATGTCAGCCCTCACGGCAAGCTCAGACGAAACTTTTTCGCGCAAGTAGCCGTAATTCGTAGGGCCTCCGACAAAGACGAGCCTCTCAACATCGCTGGCAGTAAGTCCGGCTTTCTTCATAGCCGCACGGGAAATCTCCACAGTCTCATCAAGGAGGCCGTCGATTAACGGGTTAAGAGCATCCCGTGAAAGCGGAATGTCAAGGTACATATCACGACCGCGAAGATCCTTGCAGAAAAGCTCATCAGCCTGAATCACTGCGTCCTGTGATGACGATTTTTGTGACAGTTCTATTTTTGCCTGCTCTATTGCGAAAAGCGCGACATGCCTTAGCCCGCGGTAATTCTCATCAGCAAGAAAATTATCCGGGAGGCTGAAATTCTCCCTGAGCCACGGTGAGACTATGCTGTCGAATATCTTGCGATCCCAATCACGGCCGCCGCACATTTCCTTGCCTTCCTGTGAGAGGAGGTTCACTTTTCCGCCGGAACTCTCGGCTATGGATATGTCGAACGTTCCTCCGCCCAAGTCATATATCACAAACACACCGTCAGTATTCCTGCATGACTTCATGACGCTCATCACCGCCGCGACGGGTTCTTGCATCAATGCCACACTGCCAATCCCGGCCATTTGCGCGGCCTCAAGAGTTGCTTCCTTCTTAACTTGGTTGAAGGCTGCAGGGACTGTAATCACTGTTGCGGTCTGGGAGTCATTGCGTATTCCCTCCGGGAGGTAGCCGTAAAGCACCCTGAGAATTTCCGCGCTGCATTCTTCTGCTGACATTGAGACTCCCGAATCCATGAAGGTGAACTTCGCACTTGTGCCCATGTAACGCTTGAACAGGACAGCCACATTCTTATCGTCGACTGCTGCCCTGTTGTAGGCTCGCTGGCCGTAATAACGGTTTCCCCGCCTGCCTATGTATATCGCTGAAGGTGTTACATCGTTCTGTTCCGGACTCTTCCACACACGAGGCGAGCTTGTCCCGTCATAGGAGCATATAACACTGTTTGTAGTGCCTAAGTCAATACCGACATAATTCATTATTACGGCCTCCTGAGAATTACAGTTCCTGTTCTGACTACCGAGTCTCCAGTCATGATTACAGGCTCAATCATGGTGCTAACCTGAAGGGAATCCCCAGCGTCAAAATCGTCTATGTTAATGGGAGTAACAGCCATTCCGGGGTCATAGTCAGTGCCGGAAACTATGTCTATGATACGCAAGCCCATATCGTCAGCAATCTCATCGAGTTTTCTGCAGAACCACGAATAGCGTCTCTCACATCGAGCATGATCTTCCGCGCCGAGTTTTGGCATAATGTCCCGGAAGAACCTCGCAAACTTCCACGCCTCTACAACAAGACTCAATGCAGAGCGTTCAAATCCTTCCTCGCCTGTGATATTGTCCATGCACAATTACGCTTTCTTTAATATAATTAAACAAAACATTTTTAGGAATTATATCATGTGAGCAATATTCGTGTAGAGAAAGAGGCCAAGACTATGCAGAAATTTCCCATTGACCCAGAAAACACACAAGATGCCGTGAAATCTGTCCTTGAATACGTGAATGACCGCCTGAAATCTTATCGCCTTAAGCACAAAGACGAGCTGAAATCCTCCCTCATGGCCGAAGAATCACTGCTCCGCCTCATGGAGTATTCTGACTTCTCGAAGGTCAGCGCAATTTTCGTGAAAGTCATGCGAATATTCGGGAACGTCAAAATCATTCTCAGAGTTCCCGGTGAAAAGTTCAATTTTGCTGAGACGCTCGGAATTGACACCGCTCTTGCTGATGACAGTATGCCAGAAACTCAGGAGGCAATCCAGAATATTATCATGCGCTCGTTCGAGGACAAGCTGACTTATTCCCACAAGAACGGCCTGAACACGATCACGGCAATCGCTGTGAAGTCCACGCTGGAGGGAGTGTACATTACGGTTGCGGCACTGGTCGCGGCTGTAGTGATAGGAGTCTTAATGAAGTCATTTGCACACGCGGATCTCTGCATGTCCGTCAAC
>JAFRSL010000101.1 GCA_017427625.1 Synergistaceae bacterium
CATTGCGATTTCTTCGGGTGTTACTTCATGATGTGCCATTGTAGATTTATTTCCTCCTTAAATGATTACTTCGTAATGTGTGATTTCGCGTGGCTGGGCGGAATGTACTTTCCGTTAGCGTCCTTCTTGACGAGCTTTCCTTCTTTGACGAGGTCGCCGGGCGTGTAGATGTCGTTGATGTTCCAGCAGCCAGGTGTAGGAACTGCGATGTTCTCCATGATTGCCTCGACAAGGAACGGCTTTCCTGCCTTGTTAGCCTCGACAGCTTTCTTGAGTGCGGGGCCAAGTTCGTCAGCCGAATTTACGCGGATTGACTCGACTCCGTAACCCTCAGCAACCTTTGCCCAGTTCGGCGAGTAAGGCTGATTGTCGGGCGTGTGGAACGTCGTGCCGTACTTCGTTTTGTAGTTGGCGTTCTCAAGTCCTGCGATTGTTCCGAATGCCATATTGTTCATGACCACCCATGTGCAGGCGATACCTTCCTCGACGGCCGTAGCCATGCAGGTAGGGTTGACACCAAATCCGCCGTCGCCTATGAGAGCGATGCAGATCTTGTCGGGTGCGGCTTTCTTTCCGCCGAGAACTGCCGACGCGCCGAAGCCCATCGTCGCAAGCCCTGATGAATGGTGAACTGTTCCCGGAATCGTGATGTCGTACTGCTGTGCAACGCCGTTTTTGTTCCAGCCTACATCGGTGAAGATGAGTGCGTCTTCCGGAAGTGCACCTTTAAGCTCCTTGAGGATTCTCTGAGGAGTCATTGGGAATCTTCCGTCGTTGGAGATTGCTACGTTGGAGGCTTTGAAGTCAGCCTTTGCCTTTGCGATCTTCTCACGGAGACCTGCGCGCTTGATTCCTTCGGGCTTGATTGCCTTTGCTGCTTCGAGAATCTGAGCGAGTGCTAGCTTGAGGTCAGCGACTGCGCCGATTTCGACGGGGTAATTTCTTCCGATTTCTGTCGGGTCGATGTCAATCTGTAGGAACTTCGTCGTCGCGGGGTCAAACGTTACACCCTGATACCAGCTTGACGAGTCGGCCTCTGCGAAACGTGTACCGAGTGCGAGAATTACGTCTGCGCCGAGCGTGAACTCGTGGGTGTGTGCAAGTCCCCAGAATCCTGTCTGACCAATCATGAGGGGGTGAAGGTCGCTCACACAGCCCTGTCCCATGAGGGTGCGTGAAATAGGAATGTCGAGGAACTCAGCGAGTGCCGCAAGTTCAGCCGATGCCTGCGCGAGAAGTACGCCGCCGCCTGCATGGATAACGGGAGCTTTCGCTTCGATGAGTCTCTTTGCGATTGCCTTTGCACACGCGGGGTCAAGGGCTGGCTTAACGGTTACGTGGCTGTCCTGATATGTGCGCGCGAAGAGGTCTGACTCGATTTCGCGGCTCCAGATGTCCATAGGCATGTCGATGAGGACGGGGCCGGGTCTTCCTGACTCTGCAAGACGGAAAGCCTTGTCGAGAATGTCGGGTAGAGCTTCGGGGTCGTCAACTCTCCAGCAGCGTTTGCAGACAGGCTCAAGCATTCTGTACTGCGTTGCGTCGCCGTGCATGTTGACTTCCTGATGGGGGTGCTTGCCGTAGTAGTAGCTGGGAACGTCGCCCGCGAATACTACCATCGGGATCGAGTCGAACGCAGCATTTGCGACACCTGTGAGGACGTTGGTGATTCCAGGCCCGAGGTGGCACATTACGACTGATGCCTTGTGCGTGACTCTTGCGTAACCGTCAGCGGCTGTTGATGCGACTGCTTCATGACGGTTTGAGATGTAGCGGAGTTTTCCGCCCTTCTGCTCGTTGCGGTTGAGAGCGTCGAGCATACCGATTACAGTGTGTCCGCAGAGACCGAAAATGTATCTGACTTCTCGGCGTTCAAGGTAATCAACGATGAGATCTGCTACTAATTTTTTGCTCATATAGAAACTTTACCTCCCTTAAAAGATTGTGTGAATGAAAATTTACTGGATACGTGAATAAGATAATACAAATTTAGTAATTCGTCAATTTGGAGATATACTTAGCCGAGCAAAATCATGATATTATATAGACATTCAAAATTTTATCGCAAAAGAGGGATATATCCATGAAGAAAAGTTTTATCGTTTTTGTGTGCATAATGCTTCTCGCAACATGTGCATACGCGGCAGGCTTCACTCCCGGAACATACGAGGGTGAAGGCAAGGGCTACAGCGAGGGTGCTCCCGTCAAAGTGAAGGTTACTGTTGACGCTGAGAAGATCACCGCTGTCGAGATTGATGCGCCGGAAGAAATGCCGTTCGGTGTTCCTCAGTTCGAGAACTACGGCGGTCAGCTCATCGGAAAGAGCGAGGCAAAGATTGATGCAGTCTCCAACGCCACAATGACACGCAACGGAATCGTTGAGGCGGTCGAGAAAGCACTCAAGAAAGCCGCGCCCAAAAGCACAGGCTTCACTCCCGGAACATACGAGGGTGAGGGCAAGGGCTACAGCGAGTCGTCCCCCGTCAAAGTGAAGGTTACTGTTGACGCGGACAAGATTACGGCTGTCGAGATCATTGCGCCGGAAGAAGTCCCGTTCGGTGTCCAGAACTTCGAGAACTACGCGGGTCAGCTCATCGGAAAGTCTGAGGCAAAAGTTGACGCTGTATCAAACGCCACAATGACACGCAACGGAGTCGTTGAGGCCGTCGAGAAAGCACTCTCAGCAGCAAGAGGAGAAGAGACCGCGAGCAATGCTCCCCCTTCGTTCACACCAGGAGAGTACACCGCTGAGGCAATGGGCTACAACGGGCCTGTCCATGTCCGCGCAAGGTTCACAGCCGACAAGATGACCGAGCTTGAGGTTACGGCACACACTGAGACCGCACACGTCGGCGATATAGCTTTCGAGATAATGGTTCCCGAAATGCTTGAAGCTAACGGCTCAGGTGTCGACGCTGTATCAGGAGCAACGTTCTCGACTAGGGGACTCAGGAATGCCGTCAATGCCGCCGCAGAGAAAGCAGGCTGCACTAACATTGACGCATTCAAGGCCGCTAAGGTCGAACACAAAGCGGGCGCACCCGAGAAGTACACCTA
>JAFRSL010000102.1 GCA_017427625.1 Synergistaceae bacterium
CAAGCGAGATACCAGACGGAGTTGTCGGCGAGAGGTACGAGTACCAGCTCCAGCTGTCGACGAAGAATGTGGAGGTTCTTTGGTCGTACACGGGGAACATGCCGAATGGGCTGACGATAGATGAGGATACCGGGCTTCTTTACGGTACACCCACGAGCGAAGTTAAGAACAGCAGCTTCAAGGTAACTGTTACGAACGCCAACAAGCCCTCCTACAAATCGACGCTCAACATAACGATGACGATTCACGCCGAAGGGACGGTGCTTCAGTCGGCCAAACCGGAAGACCCTGAAGGCTCCGAGTTCGTCAATGGCGTGGCGTACCATGAGCGCGGAGAACTCACCAATGAGATGCTTGCGCGTGTGTCAAACGCGGACGAGATGATCGCGGCGATTCTTCCAGCGATTGATGTCGAGGAGGATGGAATGTATGAGTTCACGGTCTTACTCGATGTGAACGCGCCTGAAGGCGGGTTGCTTGTGTGGCATTCGTTCCCTGATGGTGAGGATGATGAGGGCGACGATGACAACGCTGTATTCCTTGACGAAGATGGTGAAGTCATTGAGAGGGTGCCGGAGACATACACGGTAACTGTGAGCGCATGGCTTGAACCGGGCATCATCTACGAGCCAATCATTGCGGCGAAGATAAGAAAGTAAGATTTGAAACACTATTACCCCTCGAGAGATTCGGGGGGCTTTTCATTTATCCATTGGAATTATTGCAATGATGCGATAAAATACCTTTACTTCGTATTCTAGAGAATTTCATCAAGGAGGTAGTTTCATGGTAAAAAAGCTGTTGGCGTGTGTGATGATGTTGTTGCTGACAGTATCAGGGGCTTGGGCCGGAGCAAGATTAGAGCCGGAGCATTATTCGAGCGCAACTCTCAAAGGAGGCAAGGCGGATTATTCTGAAGCGCGTTTCGACCATATGGATATTGCAGTCGAAGACACAGGGCTGATAGTTACGGAAGAGAATATGAGCCTCACAGGCAGTCTCACTATTGCAGGAGGTAACTATTCATTCTGGAACGGCAAGGAGCTTCAGAAAGTCTCAGGAACTCAGCAAACGTTCAGGCTCGGGCTTTCATCGTGGTCGAATATTGGAGGCAATGCAGAATTTTCTCCTCTTTCAGACTCGGGAAGCACTCTCAATCCCGGACTTGAAGCGGACAATGGGCTTAACGGTGTAGCTATGAGCTGGAATTTCCCTGCAATGTCCTCGCTGGACGGGGAATTTACGATGCCCACATTCCTGACCACAGCGGAACAGCTTGAAAAACATGTTGTGTATTTCGAGTTCGTACGCTCAGGGGAAAACGTAACGGGCATTAACTGGCGCATAGTTAAGGCATCTGATACATCAACGCCGGTCTCGCTGGACTACCCTGCAAATTTTTACAGGTTCAGGATCTGGAATTTTGACGGGGAAAGAATATACGACTTTGCTCCTAGCTTTTACATTAGGCCGGGACAAACTCCAGAAGGCGTTTTGACGTTCGACAGCCCCATACAAGAATCGGCTATATGGCGCATCATGACAATGCTTATCACATATGATGAAGAATGTGAGAAAGAATACAAGTGGAATTACTTCACACCGACAGAGCCGGAAATGACACTTTGGAATCATCATGTTTCTGAAGCCTCTCTCGTGGACGGTAAATCAGACTACAACACCGCAAAATTCTCTGACATCTTCTTTGACGTTGAGACCGCAAACGCCGTAATTACAGACAGCAGGCACTTCACCAACGCAGGGCGTATTACGGTTCCAGGAGGAGGATATACGCTGAAGGACACTGAAACAGGCGAGACTCTGTCAACTGTTGCGGCTGGTACTGACATGATATTTGCGCTGAAGATTTACCCTAATATGCAAATCGGCGACACTTACCTTGAGTATGAGGCTGTTGACGGTGAGGAAAGGGTCTTAGAGTTCGCAGAAGATTCTGAGTCGAGTCTGCCCGGCAGGACAGTGACATGGACATTCCCAGCGGAACTCAACATGAACGGCAGCGGGGTAATCAAGAACTTCAAGACCACAGCCCAGCAGCTCGCATCAGGAGTGCCATACGTCGAAGTTGTGAGCAAGGACGGCTATATTACCGCACTGAACTACAGGATTGTTAAAGCCTCTGACACAGCAACGGCAATAACTCCGGGCTACAGGACAGATTTCAATTTCCGCATTTACAGGACGAAGAAAAAGATTTTCGACCTTCCGAACTCCTACAATGCCGGAACTGCAAGGAACACAGCATCGGGCACGTTGACACTCGGTATTCCCCAGCCTCTCAGCACCGTGAAGCGCATCCGTGTACGTCTCCGTTCGTATGAGGACAGCGACAACCCCGCCGTGTATCAGTGGAACTTCTACCCCGTTGAGCCTGAAGATTTACCCGTTATGATAACTTCTGAAGACCTGAACCCCGCAGCAACAGGACAGCCCTACAGCCACAGTCTCAAAGCCTCAGGTGATCCGACCTCATGGCGCGTAACAAGCGGAGTTTTGCCCGGCGGATTGACGCTCTCAGCTGACGGAGTAATCTCAGGCACAGTCAGCACGGACGCAATCGAGTCCAACGCAGAATCGGGCAAGGTTTATTCCTTCGGCATAACGGCTGAGAATGCCGCGAGGTCAGACACAAAGACCTTCAGCATCACCGTATATCAGCCCGTCCGGATCATCACTGAGGCCCTCCCGAACGCAAAGGAAGGCGAGGAATATTACGCTGAGATTGAGGCGGAAGGCACGCGCGACACATTCACTCAGAACGTAACCAGCACAATCCCTCCAGGCTTGGAATACGGCACCTCAGAGACTGGGAAAATCACCCTCAGAGGGACACCCTCAATCGCTGGAAATTACAGCGTTGCGGCAGTTTTTGCGAACAGATGGAGTACGGTCGAGAAAAGCTTCACTCTCACTGTCGAAGGAAAACCAACGTCTACAGCGAAGCCAAGAATAACAATCCCCAAGACCGACGATTACCTTATTGCCGGAAAAGATTACAGCTTCCAGTTCGGGACATCAGGCAATGCGCCCGTAATCTGGGCAGTAACTGGCAACACTCCAGCGGGACTGTCGTTCGATGCTTCAACGGGGAAACTCAGCGGGAAAGCCGAAGCTACAGACGAAGGGAAGTATTCATACTCTCCGATGTCATACAGCTTCACGGTTACTGCCACGAACAGCGGCGGAACTGACAGCGCGAACGTGTACATGAAGGTTTACTATCCTCCTGAGTTTGCTGCTTCTTCATTGCCCAACGCTACACTGAACGCAGGCTACAAGGCTGAGATTACGGCTGAAGGCACAGAGCAGGGAATGGCATGGACAGCATCGTCAATGAATCTCCCGGAAGGTCTGACCCTCACAACGTCCAAGAACAACCGTAAATGCACAATCACTGGAGTGCCGCATGAAATAGGGACATCGAGCTTCTCACTGAAACTCTCGAACACTGCCGGCTCAACGTCGGAAAAAGTATTCATTCTGAGAGTCAATGAGGCTTCATCAGAGGAGACAGGAAAACCGACAATCTCAACTCAGTCGCTGTACAACGGTGAAATATCCGTGCAGTACGTTGCGTTTCTTGAGGCGGCTGGCCGTAGACCGATAACGTGGTCGCGGTCAGGCGGAAAGCTCCCCAAAGGTCTGACTCTCGACAGTTACGGAGCAATCAAAGGAGTTCCAACAAAGGCGGGAACGTACAACTTCACCGTAACCGCAACCAACAGCGAGGGATCATCATCGCAGAACTTCACCATCGTGGTAACGGGCGACAAGTACAAGAAGCCTAAAATCTCAACGAGGAAGATTCCAGGCGCAACTCAAAACCAGCCGTACAGCATTCAGCTGGCATGTACGGGGACAAATCCTGTAACGTGGTCATTGGCGAACAGCAAGCAGCCTTCGGGGATTTACGTTACTGAGGACGGAAGAATCACGGGAATCCCGAAAGAGGCCGGAAAGTTCAAAATCAAAGTCAAAGCCGAAAACAATATAGGCACTGCAACGCGGACATTCAGCCTCAAGGTCGACGGTATTGCGCCGAAGATACTGACCGATGATCTTCCAACGGGCACGAAGAAAGTGAGGTATAACGCGCAGTTGGTTGCTGACGGTACAGACCCGATAAAGTGGAGCAAATCTGGGAGTTTCCCTTCCGGCCTGAAGCTCAACACAAAGACTGGAGCAATCACTGGCAAGCCAAGAAAGGCAAATACATACGGCTTCAAGATAACTGCCAAGAACAAGTACGGAAAGTACCAAAAGTCGTTCGTTATTATCGTAACTGATGAAGCTCAGGAAACAAGCAGCACGACATCAGCCGTTACAGAGCCTTCAACAACTATTGCTCTGGATTACTCGCAGGAATACTCAGAGCCTGAAATTTTCCCCAATCATGAGAGCGAGATTGACCTTTGCGTAGTGAGCGGGGACGAGGAACTTAGGGGCGAGATTTATGCCCCTGAAGGTAAGCCTTTGACGTTCAAGATCGGCGCGGATGCTGAGGATGTGGAAGTCTATATTGCTGACGAGGCGATTGCAATTGATGTTGAGGACGATGGGACGTTCATTCTTCCGGGCGAACTTGTGAGTGATGAGTTCGTGATTTACGCTGTTTCTGACGGCGTTAAGACGATCGAGCTTTACATCGTCGCGGAGGAATAACCCCTCCGTCTCACTACGTTCAACACCTCCCCTTCGCAGGGGCGGCAAAAGCAGGGAATTACACGCCCCCTGAGAAGGGGGAGAGGGCCAATTTATTGGCGAGGGGGATACTCACTAACTTTAGCGGGTACTCCCCTTTTTCATGCTCACGAGTAGCGTCATACGTTCGTGAACATCACCGCGCCTGTACGAATAGCACCGCTCATCTTTAAGCGTGTCGATTCCTGAGAGGGTTATATTCCCTTCAGAAAGTCCCTCGTCAAGAAGCTGGCATCTAATCTCGCCCGCAAGGTCAAAATATACATTCCCGCCTTCAATATCGTAATTCTCTTTGTGGAACGCCTCAATCCCTCTGGCTGTCCAATCGTCGCCGGACTTCCTGAAGTATTCCCGCCCTATACATGGCCCAATCCAAGCGAAAGAATCACTCACATCGCCGTAAATCTCGCGGGCAATTCTCAGACCTTCACGCGAAATATTGAGGACTGTTCCCTTGTAGCCGGAATGAAGTATCATGACCCACGATCTTCCCCATATCATAACAGGAGCGCAGTCAGCAAATCTCAACGATGCCTGAACGTTCGGGATTGTCAGCAATACACCGTCAGCCTCAGGCCTCGAAGGGAGAGAAATCTCAGGGAGGCTCTCAGCGTCAACGACAAGAATTTTTTTCCCGTGAACCTGCGAGGGCTTTATGTGAGGGAGTGAGTCGGAAATGTCCAGCGTATTCCCCTTCATGAAGAAATCAGCGGCAATATTCGCAGTTGTCGTTATTCTCATTCTGCAAGCTCCGGAAAATTCTCATGCGCGAGGTTCATCATATCATCGCCAAAGAGAGCAATCACTATGTCCATCTCATCACCGCTTCTTTCGAGAAAGTCCTGTATTGTGTTCACAGCAATTTTGAGAGCATCAGCCTTCGGATAGCCGTAGATTCCAGCCGAAATTAGCGGGAAGGCAAGAGATTTGCAGGCATTATTCTCCGCGAGCCTCAGAGAGTTTTCATAGCATGACCGACCGGCCTCGCCGTGTTTTCCTCCGCCCCATTTTGGGCCGACTGTGTGGATTATGAACTTTGCGGGAAGTTTGTAGCCCTTCGTGATTTTTGCGCCTCCTGTACGACAGCCTCCTAGAGTTTTGCATTCCTCAAGAAGCTCTTTCCCTGCTGCCCTGTGAATTGCACCGTCAACTCCTCCGCCTCCCAAGAGTGTTGAGTTTGCAGCGTTCACTATTGCGTCAACATTGAGCGTTGTAATATCAGCCTTGATTATTCGCAACGGCATTATGATTTCACCTTTCTGTGCTAAGATTATCTTATATTTTTTGTTACGGGGGAAATTGTACATGAATCTCGACTTTTTTGCAGTAGCATCAAACCTCGTCAGCCTCTTTGCGTTAATCGCAGTAGGATATATTGCCGTCAAATCCGGCGTACTTCACCCGGAAGCCTCACCGCATTTCTCGTCCCTCCTGATGAAAATCACGCTTCCCTGCACGATATTCGTCTCGCTCGTTACCCGTGAATACAACGCCGCCTTTGCACGCGACGGAATAACGATCACTCTCGCCGGAATCGTAGCATTCCTTGCCATGCTTTATATTGGGCGGGGGCTTTCGCTGCTTCTCAGAGTTCCTGACGGCACGAGGGGAGTGTGGGCATTCGTGAGCGCGTACAGCAATTCGGGGTTCATGGGATTTCCGATAGCACTTGCGCTTTTCGGGACTGAAGGACTCGCGCTCTCGGTGATGCTGAATATCTCGTTCAACGCGACGATATACACGCTGGGAGTCATGGAGATAATCAGGGATAACCCTAATCATGGCTCGGACGGCATCAACATAAAGTCAATAATCTTCAGCAACATAAACATAGCGACTGTACTGAGCCTGATATTCTATTTCGGGAGAATCAGCGTTCCTCAGTCATTGATTGTTCCGCTGAACTACATCTCCGGCATAACTACCCCGCTCTCGATGATGATAATCGGGATGACGCTTGCTCACTCGAAAATGTCATCGCTTTTCACGGACGTTCACGCTTGGACTGCTACGGCTATGAGGCTGATTGTGTTCCCGGTTGCGCTGATTGGGATATTCAGGCTGTTCCCGCTGAGTGAGAATCCGCTTGTGAGTGCGGTGCTCGTGCTTATAGCTGCGATGCCCGGGGCTAGTGTTACGGCGGTTTTGTGCGAGATGTATCATGGGAATATTGACTTTGCTGCGAGGGCTATGTTCATTCAGAATATTCTTTGCATGGTGACGATTCCTATTGTGTGCATGATGATTTAATCTTGTGGTAAAATAGGGACAACGTTGAGGGGTGTTGAACCCTATTTTTGAAGTTAAATTACTCCCGGTTTAGCGTCCGAGCCTGTCCCAAAGAAGTAACGCGGTAAGGACAAAACTCATCAGCCAGTTGAGGACAGTGAGGAAAGAACAGATTTGGCGGATCAGCTTTCTTCCTGCCCTCTTCCGGGATTTACGAGCCTTGTGAGCCATGATAATCACCAGATTCCTACAGGGAGGCATTCCCGCTATGAGACGACCCTGTCCTCGTCCCCGAGCCCCTCGTAACCGATATTATACAATATACTGATATAATTCCCCCAATTACTCATAGGAGGATAATAATGTTCAAACTCAATCCCGAAAAACTATACTTCTTTGACGGCGCAATGGGTACGATGCTTCAGTCACGGGGGCTCAAACTCCGCGAAATCCCCGAGCTTCTCAACCTAACTCAGCCCGAATTGATACGCTCGGTTCACCGCGAATACCTCAACGCTGGAGCAGACTTCATCACCGCCAACACATTCGGAGCAAACCGCTTCAAGCTCGCAAATTCCGGCCACTCAGTCAGCGAAGTCATCAAAGCCGGCCTAACCTTAGTCCGCGAAATCACTCATGGAACACCCGCCCACGTAGCCTTCGATATTGGCTCAACAGGCCGCGTCATGTACCCCTCAGGTGATGCCTCGTTCGATGAAATATATGATGCCGTCGCCGAAATGGTCATTGCTGGGAGGGATCTTGCTGACGTTATACTTCTTGAGACTTTCACGGATTTGCACGAACTTAAAGCCGCCGTATTAGCCGCCCGCGAAAACTCTGACTTGCCAATTTTCGCAACAATGAGCTTCGAGGAATCGGGGCGTACATTCTTCGGCGCAAGCGTTGAGGCAATGACCGCGACACTTGAGGGGCTTGGCATTGACGCGCTGGGTGTGAACTGCTCGCTTGGCCCAGCACAGTTGCTCCCAATCGTTGAGAGGCTCTGCAAATGTTCGCACATTCCCGTGATGGTTCAGCCGAACGCGGGACTCCCCGTAATGAGGGACGGTGTTTCGCATTATGACGTTACGCCCGATGAGTTCGCTGAAATCTCGGTGAAGTTTGCGGAATTTGGCGTGAACATTCTCGGAGGCTGCTGCGGTACTACCCCTCAGCATATCGCACTCATGAAACGCGCTGTGATGTCGAAGGTCGGTCATGCAGTTGCCAGAAACATCCCTGATGATACGCTTGTGTGTTCGCCGTCAAAAGTCGTAACCTTCGGGCGGAAATTCATCGTAATCGGCGAGCGTCTCAACCCGACGGGAAAGAAGATGTTACAGAAAGCACTCCGCGATGGTGATACGGATTATTTGCTGAAAGAGGCCGTCAAACAGCAGGAACAGGGCGCGGATATTCTCGACCTTAACGCCGGACTTCCTGACATTGACGAACCCGAAGTTCTCACTCACGCATTGAGGGAGATTCAGGGTGTCGTGAATTTGCCGATTCAGATTGACAGCTCGGATGCAAAAGCACTAGAGTCAGCCGCAAGAATCTACAACGGTAAGCCAATACTAAATTCAGTCAACGGGAAATCCTCAAGTCTCGAAAGCGTTTTGCCCATAGCTAAGAAATACGGAGCTTGTGTCTTGGGACTTACACTCGATGACAAGGGAATACCTGAGTCGGCAGAAGAGAGATTCAGGATTGCCCGCCTAATTGTTGACATGGCCGAATCTCTTGGGATTCCTCGCCGTAACGTCCTCATAGACTGCCTCACCCTCACTGCCTCAGCACAACAGAAGCTAGTCCCTGAGACTTTGAGGGCAATACGAATGGTAAGCGATGAGCTTGGGGTAAAGACGATTTTGGGACTCAGCAACGTTTCATTCGGACTGCCGCGAAGGCCGCTCGTGAACCGCACGATGATGATGGCAGCGATAATGCAGGGGCTTGACGGTGCGATCATCAATCCCGGCGACGCTGACCTCAAAGAGACGCTATATGCTTGGAATTTGCTTTCAGGCGGTGAAAAGGAAATGCAGGATTACATATCCTACTGCGAGGCTAACCCTGCAAGTTCGTCAGCAGCACCCGCAAAAAGCGCAGGCACTACCTCACAGTCAGCCGTGAACGATCTGAACTCTGCGATAATTCGCGGCCTAAAGGACGAGGCAGCCTCAATGACGCGCGAACTCCTCAAAACCTCAAAGCCCCTCGAAATCATCGAGAACAACATCGTCCCAGCTCTTGATTCTGTCGGGAAAAGCTACGAGGCCGGAAAGTTATTTCTCCCTCAGCTCATAAAGTCAGCGGAAGCCGCAAAGTCAGCGTTTGAAGTTTTGTCGCTCAACATGGAGAAGTCAGGCGACACCGGAAAGGCTAAAGGTCCCGTGATCCTTGCGACTGTGTATGGTGATGTTCACGACATTGGGAAGAACATAGTGCGGACGATTTTCGAGAACTACAATTTTGACGTTATAGACTTGGGGAAGGACGTTGCGCCGGAGAAGATCGTTGAGGCCGTAATCAATCGCGGTGTCAATGTCGTCGGACTCAGCGCGCTAATGACCACGACTGTAGCAAGCATGAAGGAGACCATCTCGAAGCTCAAGGAAGCCTGCCCGAATGTCAAGGTCATCGCTGGAGGTGCGGTTCTTACGCCGGAACTTGCGGACTATGCGGGGGCTGATTTCTACGCTAGGGACGCTATGGAGGGCGTTAGGATTTTGACGGGGCTTCTGGAATGAGAATGTGAAAAAGCGTGCTCCTAGCCGGAAAATTAGGAACACGCTAACTTATCTTAACGCTGGTAGCTGACTCTGAAGTTGGGGCCGATGTCAATCTCATCAACATTAAATACATCGATATTGCGGATTTCCTTCTTCTTACCTTTGCCGTAATCAATCCGAATATCCCAGTATCTTACGCCATGACGACTGGCAGAATTAGGGCATAGGAGAACATTCTGTCCATTTCCGAGAGTCATGCTCCTGCCGTCTGATACAAATCTGTCTCTCGCCTGCCACAAGGTATTTGAGGAAGGTCTCATCCATATTCCCCTGAACGTCCAGCCGGAATTATTGACAAGAGTAACGTACACTTCTGGAGTTCCATCATCATAAAACGAGCCTTCTGCTTCTATATCTGGTAAAGCATCTTCAGCGTAAGAAGCCACAGCACCCGACAAACAAACGACGAGTACAGCAACAAGCAAGACCACAAAAAAGTTCTTCTTCATGTATTCACCTCCTTCATGATGATTACCTTCTCCATCGTAAACCCACAAGTCCCAATAACGACAGTTCCGACGATCTTAACTCACGTTGTCAAACCTTATGGGCGTACTGAACCCTTTTGGTAACGTGTAGGTCCTGCCATTATATTCAATGATCATTCCTCCCTATACACGAAGTGAGAAGCGTGTCCCTATTCGGAAAGCAGGAACACGCTTTGTTGACTTTCAGGACTCTAAATATCGCCAGGCCAGACGTAACCGATTTCCCAACCTCTGCCGATGTCAACTCCCATTATCTGAGAGAGAGGGATGTTGTGAAACTCGTGCTTCTTCCCGTCGGAAGTATCGACTCGCAAATCCCATGTGTCAACGTTGCGGCGTTCTTGACTAACATTGTCGAAAGTGATGTGCATGTTGTGTCCGTTTGACAGTGTTGATGTCCTGCTGCCGTTCTTCACCACATCACGGGCTGGATTCCATTTCCTGTTGCCGGCAGGACTGAGCCATATCTTCTTGAAATTCCACCCGCTATTGTTGTAAAGAGTGAAGTTGAGACTGAAAGCTCCAGCGGTGCCTGTCATTACCATAGCAAGAAGCAGGACTGACAGCGACATAACACAAAATTTTCTCTTCATCTTTGCGCACTTCCTTGTCTATAGATTTCATTAAAGGTGAACACCATATTCACCGTTAATGCCTGAAATATACGACCAAAGTACTGCATTTTCTCATTACTGCTATGTTGGAGGCAGTAAATAAATTCGGCCGTTGCTAAAATATTCTATATTGGTTTACAAGATTATAGCATATTCTTTCTTTTGTTGTATATATTTTTACTATTTTTACGGTAAGTAATTTTATCGTTTATGCGCAAGTGCGTTGCTTTCGTGTTTGCGCCTGAATATACAGATGACCATAACAAAAATCCCCGCCATATTTCAGACGGGGAATTATTCTCTCTTATGCCCGGATTGCTTCTGCTCTGCCGGGATATACAGTGAGCGCGTTCTTGAGAATGTTCAACGCTTTCTCGAGGTCTTCCTTCTTGAGAACATATGCCATTCTTACCTCGTCCATTCCCAAACCCGGCTGTGCGTAAAATCCGCTTCCAGGTGCGGCCATCGTCGTCTCTCCGTTGATGTCGAAGTTCTGAAGCATCCATATTATGAACTTCTCCGAATCATCAACCGGCAGCTTCACCATCGTGTAGAATGCCCCTTTAGGTTCGTGGCAGACCACTCCGTCAATCTCCTTCAAGCCCCTGTAGAGTACATCACGGCGCATCTTGTACTCCTTGTTGACTTCCTGAAGGTAGCTCTTCGGGGTCTTGTAGAGTGCCGCCGCTCCAACCTGCTCGATTGCCGAGACGCTCAATCTTCCCTGACAGAGCTTCATCACTTCGGCCAAGAAAGGCTTGTTCTTGATGGCAATACAGCCTATCCTTGCTCCGCACGCACTGAAACGCTTTGACACTGAGTCAATCATAATCACCCTGTCGATCGCGTCCTTGACTTCGCCAAAGCTCATGAAGTCGCCCGCCTCATATATGAACTCGCGGTAAACTTCGTCGGCAATGATGAAAATGTCATGCTTCTTCGCAAGTCGGCACAGCATGTTAATCTCATCAGGAGTATACGAAACTCCCGTTGGATTGCAGGGGTGCGAAATCCAGAATGCCCGCGTCTTCGAGTTTATGAGACCTTCTATCACATCTTCAGGCGGAAGGTGGAATCCTGTGTCCGCTGTCGTAGGAATAGGAGTCAGCTTTGCGAGCGCGAGTTTTGCGAACGTGTTGTAATTCGCATAGAATGGCTGAGGTACAAGAATCTCATCGCCAGGATCGCAGAGTATCATAACCGCGAACTGCAACGCCTCGCTTCCCCCGCACGTTATGTATATTTCGTCAGGCTCATAAGGAACACCCATAGCCTTGTAATAGCCAGATACAGCCTCGCGGAGTTCCTTTATACCCTGTGAAGGCTGGTAGGCTATCGTATGAGGATGGAAGTTCTTTATCGCCTCGAAATATTCATCTGGTGTCTTAATGTCGGGCTGACCTATGTTGAGGTGATAGACTTTCTTGCCTTTCGCCTTTGCCTCATCTGCATAGGGTATCAGCCTTCTTATTGGCGAGATCTTCAGCGCCTGTATTCTGTCTGATAAGTGCATGATTGCCACACTCCTTTACTTCTTCGCGCTTCCCTGTGATGCTACTGCTGCCTGCGCCTTAGCTATCGCCTCAGCGTCCCCAAGATACCTGTGAGAAATCGGCTTAAGGTTCTCGTCAAGCTCATAAACCAGCGGTACACCAGTCGGGATATTGAGTTCGAGAATGTCCTTCTCCGAAATGTTGTCGAGGTACTTCACGAGTGCGCGGAGTGAATTTCCGTGAGCAGCTATGATGATTTTCTTGCCGGACTTTATTGCGGGCACTATGGTGTCGTTCCAATAGGGGACAACGCGGGCCACTGTGTCAGCAAGGCATTCCGTGAGGGGAAGTTCTGCTTCTGTGAGGCCGGTGTATCGCGGATCATGGCCGGGATAACGCTCGTCATCTTTCGTGAGAACTGGAGGCTGAATGTCGTAGCTTCTCCGCCAGATTTTGACCTGTGCATCGCCGTACTTTGCAGCCGTGTCAGCCTTGTTGAGACCCTGTAATGCTCCGTAATGCCTCTCGTTGAGCTTCCATGAATGCTGAACGGGTATCCACATCCTGTCCATTTCCTCGAGGACGAGCCATAGCGTCTTGATTGCCCTCTTCAGGACTGAGGTGAACGCGTAATCAAACGCAAAGCCTTCTGACTTGAGGAGCTTTCCTGCCGAACGTGCTTCCTCGATGCCCTTGTCAGACAGCGGTACGTCCGTCCAGCCTGTAAACCTGTTCTCTTTGTTCCACGCTGATTCGCCGTGTCGGATTAGTACGATTTCATACATGATTATTTCCTCCCTTTGAGTTTCACGTAAGATTAGCAGAAAATTCGAAAATTTCAAAGCCACTTGTAATTTTTCAGCATTCAATGTAAAATCTTCTCAACTTGGGCAATTGGCACAGGGGTTAGCGCGCTTCCTTCACACGGAAGAGGTCACTGGTTCAAATCCAGTATTGCCCATAAAAATTTCCCCCTGACATTTTCGCCGGGGGGAACTTTTTTACTCTTTTCTGCGTTATTACTTTTCCGGTAAATAGTCCTTCGTGAGAACAACAGCAACCTGTTTTGCGTCCTCATAAGGCTCAGAGAAGTCCGTGAACATCTTGCGCTCCTCGTTCACCGTGATGCCCGCGCAAATCATGTCAACCTTTCCTGAGTTCACCGCCATGAAGAGCGAGTCGAACGGGTAAGCGATGATTACGAGTTCCTTGTTGAGCTTCCCTGCAATGAGCGCGCACATCTCGATGTCGATTCCCGTGTAGCCGTCGCCGACCTTGATGTCATAGGGAGGGAATCCTGACTCTGTTCCGAGATAGAGCTTTCCGCCCGATGCGCCTTTGTGGAGGTCAATGTCTTCAGGCTTCGCGGCTGTTGGGTCTTCCTTGTACTTCAGCATGATTGCCTCAAGTGAACCGTCGGCCTTAATCTCAGCGAGTGCCTTGTTGACCTGCTCGAGTAATTCCTTGTTGCCCTGCTTGAAGCCGATCGCGTACTGCTCGACAGTGAGAGCGTCAGGAAGAATCTTCAGCGTCTCGGGGTCATTCTTCACGAACTGCTTCGCTGGTGCTTCGTCCATGATTGCGCCCTGAATCTTTCCGACCTTGAGAGCCTGAATTACGTCCGTAGCTTTCTCGTAGGTCGTGAGCTGTTCTTTCGCTTTGTCGCCGAGCATGTTCTTGGCGATGCCCTCTGCGATTGTTCCGCGCTGAGTTCCGATTTTGATGCTGACGAACTGATCGGGCTTTGAGATGTTGAGGCCCTCAGCGAATGCCGCGCCCGCAGTAATTGCGAGAAGTGCGAGAACGAGTGAAATTTTCTTCATTGTGATAAATCCTCCGTTACAGCAAATTTTTGTCTTTCAACGCCGGATATTATACACTAAATTTTCTGACTGTAAATATATTTTCGTATTATATCACGATGCTAAACTTTTGTTCACTTCCGCGCTGAGAATCATTACGGGGTTGTTGGCTTTCATCATTGTCAGCGATGGTGCGAGAGTTTTTGACGCTACGGCTGAAATCTGAACGGCCTCGAAATCCTCCCATTCCCTCAAAATTCCGTAAGCCTCAGTGAATGTCTCAAGCGTTACGCAAGCGACAACGACACGGACAGCCTCATTCATGGCCGAAATTTTCGCAAGTATCCCCGATAATTCACCGTCAGAGCCGCCGATGAAAACGTGAGAAGGAACAGGCAAATCCCCAATGGCCTCAAGGGCGCGCGAGTTATGGATTGTTACGTTGTGGAGGTGAAACTTTGCGGCATTCCTTGAAATCAGGTCAGCGGCTTCGGGATTGCACTCTACGGCGTGAATGTCAGCGAACGGAAACTCATTCCCCGCGCTAACGCTGATACTTCCAGAACCTGCCCCTATGTCCCAGAATACAGAGTCGGGAGAAAGTTCAAGCCTCGACATTATCACGGAGCGTACAGACTCATTCGTCATCACTATATCAGGCTCTCGGAGAAAATCCCTGTCCCTCAAGTGAAGACGCTCAGGGTTATAGGGACTTTTGTTGCGGACTAAGATTATTGACGGTGATGGGAACTTATGGCCCGCGAAATCTTTGGGCTTCCCCTTGAGGACGGTCTCATTCTCCGCGCCCAAGCATGAGCAGATTACAACATCAACATTACTCATGTTGCCCAGCTTCTCGCATGCCCATGAAGGAGAGATGTTGCTGTCGCAGAAAAGGACTGTGATACGGTTTCGTTCTGCGGTGTTGAGGAATACGCCGGGCTTCAGCGGTCGGCCATGACCTGAGAGTATAGCCGCGTCATGCCACGTCTCGCCAGCGTGAGCACATACCGCCTGAAGTGAGCTTATTCCTGGAAGGACTGTGATATTTTCGCGCGGGTAATGTTTCTTGATTATCGGCAAGAGGCTGAATATTCCCGGATCACCAGAGACGAGCATCACAACACGCCCCTCTTCATGGACAATGTTCCACCAAGCCATGATGTCAATGATTCTCTTACCGTCAGGAATGAGTCCGAAAAGCCTGTTGTCAGCAAAAACTACGTCAGCAGAATCTATAGCGTCCCTGACCTCCGGCGTAAGATGACAGAAATCACCCATTCCCGCGCCCGCAAAAATAATCTCACGCATAACCCAAAATTTCCCCCTCAGCGTCAACAAAAACTGCGCTAACTTTCATGGCCATGTTCACTCTCTCCTCACATTTCCTCGAAATTACCTCAGCAATATTATTCCACACACTGCCGAATCCTTCAGCCCTCACAATTTCGATTGCCTCGTTCGTCGTGTTGCTGTGATATATTCGGCTGATGATGTCTGGCTTCGCGCCCATTAAAGCGAGATGAGTGCATAGAGATTCGAGTCTTCCGTCAGCGACCTTGCTGTGAGTGTTGAATGAGCCTGCCGAAACTTTGAGGAGCTTTCCGGGATTTCCGCAGATTGTAGCGTGAGTGAAGCCGAGTTCCGCCGAAACGTCGAGGACATGGCCGATGTAATTTCCGCACTGTATGACGTTCCTTCCCTCAACGTTGAAAATCCTCCGCGTGAACTTCTCCCCAGTCCCAGCAAAAGCAATATATATCTCACTGAAACCGAGCGAGCGTATCATTCTCAGTTCGAGGGTCAGGGAGTCTAGGAGTGCCTGCTCATTCATTGGCTTAACGATTCCCGTCGTGCCTAAGATTGAGAGTCCGCCGACTATTCCGAGCCGAGGGTTGAAGGTACGTTTTGCGATTTCCTGACCGTTTGGGACTGCGATTGTGATTCGTAGTGATTGGCGCGGGATTACCTCACGGACTGCGATGCGAATCATCTCGCGGGGAACTGGGTTGATCGCGGGCTGTCCTGGCGGAACTTTCAGGCCGGGCAATGTAACAGTCCCGACACCTTCACCCGCAACAAACTCAATCTCGTCCTCACCGTCAGCAAACTCAACACGCGCGAGAACTTTCACGCCGTTGGTTACGTCAGCTTTGTCATCACCTGAGTCCTTTATGACACCGCAATACTCACCCTCTTGGAACACATCAAGATGAAATTCGAGGCCGTCAAGATTCCTGACTGTTACGTTTTCGGGGATTGAGCCTGAGACGAGGTGCAATGCTGAGGCTTTGGCGGCTCCGGCGGCGCATGTTCCTGTTGTTATTCCATTCCGTAGAGAATTG
>JAFRSL010000103.1 GCA_017427625.1 Synergistaceae bacterium
ATAAGCGTCCGCAACATTCATGACATCAACGACGAAGGAACAAGCGTAACAGCCGAGCTTCCTCCAGACTCGAAGCGCGGTGTCGCAGCCTGTATTGCCGGAAAACGCAACTACAGGATTATCCATATCCAGAAATTCGGCCTCAATCGTCTGACTGGAATAGGCACAAAAGTTTTCGGGATATTCACGGACAGGAACATTTCTTGTGAGCATTACATGTCGGGAATATACAGGTTCTCGATCGTCGTGAAGAATCCTCTCTTTGACCTCAAGCGAGCCGAAATTATCCAAGCCCTCAATGACGCGATAAAGCCCGAAGATATACGTGTCGAAAAGAATCTCTCACTCATCACTGTAGTCGGCAAAGGAATGGGGACGGTCAAGGGGATATTTGCAAAGATGTTCAACGCTATTGCAGAGGCTGGAATAAAGGTGCGAATGATAGAACAGGGAAGCGATGACCTCAACATAATAATCGGAGTGTACGATGATGATTACGAGGCTACTGTGCGGGCATTGTACGGAGCTATGATACTGCACTAAAACGGAGGAGATATATACATGGCAAATAATGCGCTGGGCTACATAATCATAGACGGAACGGAGACACAGATTCGGGGTGCTGCGCTTGTTACTGACGCGAAGGGATTTCCTGTTGACTTTGTGAGGACTGACCCATTGAGGCCCGACCAGCTCTCACGAATTTTATACGGCGAGTCATTCGGGAAGTATGCGAAAGAGAAGCTGATACTTGAGAGTCTTCTTGACGCTGTGGAAACTGATCCTCAAATCTGGATATGCAATGACGCTGATATTCTCGCACCGTTGCGCGAAAAGAGCCGAATAAAGTCCGTGCTCCTCGAAGAATCCCCGCATGTTCCGTTGGACGCGGCAGGACATATTGAGACTACGGCGGATCCTGGAGTCTTTCTCATTCAGGCGAACACTAACGGCGCACCGTTCAGGGCGGAATTTCCCGGAGGAATAAGGCCGGAAGAAGTTCAGCAGACTGGGGCAATCCTCACAGAAGCGGCGGCAACGATGGATATTCTTGAACCTTTTGCGAGGCTTGAGAAGGCTCTGAATTTCCTCGCGTCTGGGGCAAGGGTTTAGAAGATGGGGCTTCGAGATTTCATTGCAAGGCGTGTTTCAAGGAGGGTTGACGTTTACAGGATTGACGATTTCAGCGTTGAGCCTCCCGAAACCGTGAGCATCAAGAAGCGTGTTGATACTGTCCGTCTTAAGCCTGAGATTGCCTGTGATGTTTCGAGGCCGTTCGAGTTCTCGGAGATTACGGAGAAGATGAAAGCAAATGCCGTGAACGTCAAGCTCGCAGAGAAAATGCCTAAGGCTCACAATCACCGAATAAAGCATTTCGTGAAAGAGGACGTTAAGACTCACACTCTTCAATTCACGAAGAAGCCTAAGACATGGTCATTGCTGAAGCAGCTTCAGGCACTCCCGCAGGAACGCGAGAATGTTTTGAAATACATGAAGAAACGGCCTGAGACATTGCGTAATGAGGTAATACTTGCATGTTACGGGCCAATAGTTGAGGGCGGCGTGTTAAAATTAGCGTTGAACAAACAGCGCGGAACACTTCTAGTCTGGTACAAAGCCGGAAGCCGTCAGCTCAAGGCTAAATACGCATACTTGATACGGAGGCTAGGGCTTGGCGGAAAACCTGAATGGCGCTGGGAGTAAAAATCTATATCAGGGGAGTAAGAGTTTCACATGGCCGAGGCTAATATCGTTGACACATCAGCCGGAGTTGAAGTAGGGGAAATCGTGGAATGCACCGTTGAACAGATAATGCCATACGGGGCTTTCGTGAGGATTGCGAAGACGGGACGAAAAGGAATGATACACATCTCGGAGCTTTCGTATTCGTTCGTGAAAGACATAAACACGGTTCTAAAAGCACAGGACAAGATACAGGCGAAGGTCATCAGGATAGATGAAAAGGGGCGTATAGACTTATCGCTGAAGCAGATGCAGGAGCCTCCGGAGCGTCCACAGCGTCCTCCTAGAAAGCCGATTATGCAGCCGCATGACACTCAGGGACGGCCGCCGAAAGATTACAGGACTGTAACGCGCGAAACTCGAGGAATGCGTGATTTCCGTGAAGTTCAGGCTGAATACCGCGAGGCAAATCCGGAAGAGGCTGACAGTTTCGAGAAGAAGATGGCATCATTCCTGAAGACAAGCGAGGCAAAGATCACGGACTTGAACACCAGGAACACGGCGCGCTCCGGGCGTACAACGAAACGAAGGAACAGCCGCGAGTTTTAGCGATGAGTGTGCGAATGAACTGCGGGGGGTGTCGAACGGCATCTCCCGTTTTTGTTGCGCGTGAAATACTTTGCAGGTTCGGCCATGTTAGGGTTCAGGTTTGCCGGCCATGGGGAAGGAAAGTTTTCCCTACGAGCTTCTGGCTTGTCTGCCCGTACTTGGTGAAGCTTGCGGGGAAGATCGAGAGCATGGGCGGGGTTCATGAGCTTGAAGAGTACATAACCTCGCGGGGACTCGTCCATGAGTGGCGGGAATATAACATTGCTCATCAGGTTATACGTCTGAAACTTGGGGCAAGGGAAAATGCTTTCATGCGGAGATTCAGGGCGAGAATATTCAGGGACGTTATGCGCGGAGGAGTCGGAGGGATTAGAGTCAGCGAGGGCGTGAATGTTAAGTGCCTTCATCTTCAGACGGCCTCGCTAATCGGGACGGGGCATCACCCTGCGAGTGAATGGCTGAGGAGTAAGGGGCTTTGCGGGGATTGCGGAGGTGATTTATGTGGGGCTTAGTCCCCTTCATGCAAAAAGCACAAAGGGGAAAGGAAAAAATTTCTACTGCGCGCTGCTAACAGTGATATTCTGAGGCTCAGTCCGAACTACCCTGAAATCTCCTGACGCTACCTCCGTCCTCACTGGAAGAGTTACTGGCGTCATGAATATGTTCGTCATGTCAGCAAACGCTTTCAATCCAGCCTTCTCCGCGTCAAAATTCTCAATCATTGACGGACGCCCCTCAACCGTAACAGTAACACTTGACGGCGCGCATGACCACTCATGAGGCCTAGCTGTCCCGCGAAGTTCGACAGGGATATGGCTTATCATCTTCTCTGCACGAACCTCACTCAGCTGTATGCTAACCCTCGCTGATGACGCTCCTGTTAACGTTACTCCCTCAACTTCGGGCTGTCTAAGCGGCGCAATCATTACGCTGTCCGTGTTCATCATTGAGATTTCGATGACCTCAGTGTCAACTGTCTCCACCTTCGCCAAATCTTCAGACTTACCCTCTATCTGTACATCCGATGGGTCAGTTGTGATTGATTTCACCTCGTAATCAGGATCAAGGCGGCCTGCTAGTCTCGCGTTCACAGGGACTCTCTTTCGCGGCAATCCACGCGCAAGGCTTCCCCGGAATCTCACCTGCTCCAGCTCTTTCGTTACTATGCCTTCAAAGGGTTCGGACTGATCGAATTTCAATGGAAGAAGATTATCCGTTCCATCCTGAAGCTCCTCTATCGTCGGCGTTACCCTGACGCTCCCTATCTTTGCCAAGTCGTCCTCCGCTCCTTTTATTCCGACCTCCTTCGGGATTATCTCAACTCCCTCGATGTAGTAGCCCTCCGGAATATCCTGCGGAAGAACTGTCTCTACCGTCATCAAACGCGTTACCTGACGAACTATGTCCAGCGTCGTCTGGGATGGGAAGCAGGAGATTAGCATTATGTTGTCGGGATATTCTACGTTGATGTTGACTGTGTACCTCTTTCCGGGAAGCAGATTCCTCGCGTCAACATAGGCTCTCACCGAATCATAATCAAGCCTCGTCATGACCTCCTCTGTAGCTCGTATCTCGATGTCAACTTCAGACAATTTCCCCCGCAATATCGCTTGTGAGTCAAGTCCCCGATATTCCAATTGTACAGAGAATTTTCGGTTGATGTACTCGCGCTCCTCAATCCCTGTAACGTAAAGCCACATTCCTACTGCTATCGTTATCGAGATTGCCCACAATACCAGCGGCGATGTTAGAAATTTGTCGAGGTCAAAATTCTTCAAGGCATGCTTCTTCATTTCACGAGACCTCCTGCATCCTGTCCGGCATTCTTTACCCAGAATATATTGGACAGCGATTTGCTCCACAATTTCCAGCCCGTCAAAACCTGTTCACCAGCAAAGTAATGATGAAGAAGTCTCTCAAGCTGGAAGTCCTTGATGTTCTTCGAGAGACGGCCCTTCACTGCAAGCGATATATCTCCGCGTTCCTCTGAGACTATGATTACGATTGCGTCCGAGACTTCGGAGATGCCGAGTGCAGCCCTATGCCTCGTACCATACCAACGTGAAATCTCCGGAGCATCTGCCAACGGAAGATAGCAGCCTCCAGCAACAAGCTCGCGTTTGTTCAGGATTACAGCACCATCGTGAAGCGGGTTGTCCTTCCAGAATATCGAGATGATCAGTTCCTGAGTTATTCGTGAGTGAAGAGGGATCGCTGTCTCCGTGTAATCTCCAAGTCCAACATCCTGCTGAAACACAAGCAATGCACCGATTTTGTGAGCCTTCAGGTATCCCAGCGCGCCCGTGATGTGTTTCACTCTGACGTCGGCCTCGTCTGATGAAAGTCCGCTCTTAATGTAGAACCTTCCCTTCCCGATTTCCTCAAGCATCTTGCGGAGTTCGGGCTGGAAGACGATCGGCATTGAGAGCATCAAGGCAAGGAGCGTCGTCTGCAAAAACCACGTCAGCAAACTCAGTCTGAACAAGAACGCTACACCAAGCAGCAGCGTCAGGAAAAACACTCCCTTTATCAGCTGTATCGCACGAGTTCCGACTAGGAGCACCAGTATCCTGTAGATTAGGAATGATACTATGGCAATGTCTACGAGGCTTCGGAAGTTCACGAGATTCACAAGCATTAAACCACAAGCCTCACAATTCCGCGATAAATCAATCCCCTAGTCCCGTCAACAGTAACAGTGTCGTCGTCCATCAG
>JAFRSL010000104.1 GCA_017427625.1 Synergistaceae bacterium
AACATATGTCATGATATTCCTGATATTCGGTGCGTTCTTGGAGAAGTCGGGGGCTGGCGACTGGTTCATGAGCGTCGCGCAGGCTTTCACGGGGACAACTCCCGGCGGCCCTGCACAGATAGCCGTGTTATCGTCGTGCCTATTCGGGTCAATCTCAGGTTCAGCTGTCGCCAACGTCTACGGAACAGGAACATTCACGATCCCACTGATGATGAAAATCGGTTATGAGCCGTTCTTCGCGGGAGCTGTCGAGGCTGTTGCGAGTTCGGGCGGACAGATAATGCCTCCGATTATGGGAGCTGGAGCGTTCCTAATGGCCTCGTTCTTGGGACTTCAATACCGCGAAATCATGATTGCCGCAATCTTCCCGGCGTTGCTTTACTACGGGGCATTGTTCCTGATGGTGAGACTTCGCGCGCTTAAGACGGGACTTCGAGGGCTTGACCCTTCCGAATTACCGTCAAAACACGATGTTCTCAGCAAGTGGTACATGATTGCGCCGATTTTGGGGCTGATTGTGTTTCTTCTGATAGGCTACACTCCAATGAGGGCGGCACTGTTGGGGATTGGCCTTGCGTGGCTGGTGTCATTCTTCAACTTCAAGCCTGAGACAACTGGGACACAGAAAACGTTAGCAGTAGTAACAGCGTTAGTCTCACTTGCGCTTGGAACTTTGCTGACATTAAAGCCTGAGATTTTTGTGGGGATAAAGCCGGGAATGCAGTTCGTGATTATCGGGGCATACATGCTCATTGCCTCGTGGTTCAATCCCGGAATGAACACGCGCGAGTTCATTGACGCAATCGAGAAGGGCGCGCAGGGAATACCGCTTGTTTGCGTTGCGTGTGCTACGGCTGGAATAGTTCTTGGAGCGGTCTCACTGACAGGAATCGGCGGAAAGCTCGTAGGCTTCGTGATTTCGTTCGCGGGAGACATGCCTCTTCTTGCGCTTGTGCTGGTGATGCTTATTGCGACGCTTCTGGGAATGGGGCTTCCTACGACGGGGGCGTACATTCTCGCGGCGGCACTGGGCGCACCTATCCTCGTTAAGCTGGGATTCCCTCCTATAGCGGCACACATGTTCGTCTTCTACTACGCTATAATCTCGAACATAACGCCTCCTGTTGCTTTGGCGGCATATGCGGCAAGCTCGATAGCAGGCTCAAATCCCAACAAGACAGGATTTCAGGCAATGCAGCTGGGATTCTTGGCGTATGTCGTACCGTTCGCGTTCTGCTACGATCCTGGCTTGCTGATGCAGGGGTCATGGGTGCAGATATGCTGGGCGTTACTGAGCGGAATCAGTGCGGTCTTTGCGTTCGCGTACATGTGGATGGGGTACATCAAGAAGCCGATCAGCCTCGTGATGCGTGTGCTTCTGGCTGTGTCGGGCGTAATGTGCCTGATGGTGTGGCCAGCTGTAACGCTTGGAGGATTCGCGATTCTTGTTGCGGTGTACTTCCTGAACCGTTAAGGCAAAAATTTTTACGCAGACTCGTAGGAATGTGCGGGCCTGCGTTTTTTATGTGTTTCCCGAAAACTCTATGACTGATGTCTGAGCCTGAAAACCTCTGTGGGGGCATAACTGGATAGAAAAAGTATGTGAAAAATAATCGATACTCTGTATAGCAAGGGCAAACAGGATTTTTCCCAGTTGCCCGTTATCCGGTTCAAATTCCAGCTTTATTCAGATGCCGGAACTTATATCCTACAAAACGCTGCTTGTATGTACTTATTTCCTTATAGCTTTCATATATTCCTTTTAAGTTATAGAAAAAGAAAAACGATTCACTATCGCATGGACTACGAGAATTTATGCCTATGGAGAGAATGTACTTTTTGCTTTTGGCAAGATGCCCCCAGCTGGTAAATCGATCTGAACGCTGTTGAAATAGAAAGCTATAAGTTGGGGTAGTTTGCCGAGTGCTATAATCCAATAAACTCACATATTCAGGAGATAACATTCATGGCACAGTTACGCCTTCACAATCACAGCAACAACATAGACATGCTTCATGGCCCATTGCTCGGAAAAATCCTAATCTTCGCGCTTCCATTGGCGGCAAGCATGATGTTACAGCAGCTCTTCAACTCGGCTGATGTGGCAGTAGTAGGACGCTTCGACTCCCCTCAGGCAATGGCGGCAGTCGGAAGCAACGGTGCGGCAATAAATCTCATGGTCAACCTTTTCGTCGGACTCTCCATCGGTGCGAATGTCGTCGTAGCTCGCTGCATTGGACGCAATGAGACCGGCAAGATCCATGACGCTATTCACACCTCAATATCGCTCGCCCTAATCAGCGGAGTGCTATTGCTTACATGGGGAGTGTTAATCGCAAAGCCCATATTGACACTCATGAACACTCCCGAAGATATTATTGACCTCGCTGTCGTCTATTTCAGGATTTACTTCTTGGGAATGCCGTTCATAATGCTCTACAATTTCGGTTCAGCAATTCTAAGAAGCAAAGGGGACAGCAAGCGTCCTTTATGGAGTCTAGGTCTCGGCGGGGTAATCAACGTCATTCTCAACCTCATATTCGTTATCTGCCTGAAACTCAGCGTTGTAGGCGTGGCGCTCGCAACTGTAATCTCAAACGTCGTAAGCTCCCTCATGATCATGTACTACCTAATGACTGAGGACGAGCCTTTCCGCTTCAGGGTCGGCGACTTGTCATTCAAGCGGGAACATTTCATTCAGATATTGAAGATAGGACTTCCGGCGGGGATTCAGGGGTCGTTATTCTCGATCTCGAACATGACGATACAGACGGCCATAAACTCGCTCGGTTCGTATGCAAGCGCGGGGAGTGCAGCGGCGTTGAATTTCGACTTCCTCACGTACTATGTTGTTGCGGCGTTCACACAAGCTGCCGTAACATTCACGTCCCAGAATTTCGGAGCAGGCGATTACGGAAGGTGTAAGCGTGTATTCTCCCTCACAATGTCGATGGGGGTATTGCTGACGGGAGCCGTGTGTCTTGCGTGCGCTGTGTGGAAGACGGAAGTATTGAGCCTCTACACGGTCAATCCTGAAGTCCTTCGTTATGCCGAAGTGAGAATGATACATGCGGTTGCGTTCCTTTGGATGTGCAACATATACGAGGTTAGCGGAGGCTGCTTGAGGGGAATGGGGTACTCTATGCTTCCGTCTGTGCTTGTGCTTTTGGGATGCTGTGTGCTTAGGATTGTTTGGGTTTACACAGTCTTCGCGTGGGAAAATGATTTTGCCGTATTGATGAACGTTTACCCTGTTTCGTGGACGATTACGGGAATCGCTACGATGATTGCTTATTGGTATGTGAGGCGCAAACTTTTCGCATAATCACAAAAGAGGGACTGCGTACTTTCACACAGCCCCTCGAAAAATCTTACTTCTGGCGGAAGAATATTATCCCTATCACAATAGGTACGACCATCATAGCGAAGCCCATCCAAATTGGAACATAAAGCCCCATAGTCATCGCAAACATAGGCACAAGCGCGGGCATACTCCCATACACAGGTGCCCATATTGAATTGCCTATAGCGAGTGTATCGGCAGCATCAGTCTTTCCGTCGGGGTCAACACAGCGGATTAACGCAAGCCCAGTTGGAACAGTGCCCATTGACGCACCGAATGAACCGCAGCACTTCTCGAACCAGTTATCGCGGTGCCACCACTTGCAGAGGACAATCGCAAATATTGCCGTGATGATTATCATTGCCGCGCTCACAATAAGAATGGGTGCGAACAAATCCGTAACCATCTTGAGATTCATCGTGGCCATTGCTGAGACTATGATGATTTCGAGGCCGAGTCCTGAGATTGAGTTTATCGTGCGGCGGTCAACATAATCTTTGAGGCTCGTATGCTTGATGATGTTCCAGACAACTATTCCGGCGAGTATACCGTTCATCAGCGTGGGCAACGGCTTCAGAGCGGGGATTACACCCTTGAGCCACGACATAACGTTATTACCGAGAAGCATACACGCGAGGACTATCGAGAGCTGTAACGAGAAGTTATCGATGCCTGAGCTTGAGACTTTTGCCATCCCGATTGGTGTCTGCTTTTCGGCGGGAAGCAATCCTCCGAACATGCTCGGATTGGCCTTGTAGTCATTCGTTGCCTGAGTAGCATAGCCGCGTCTAACTCCCCAGTTAATGATGACCATTCCGAAAATCATGCAAGAGAGAACTCCGATCGTCGACATGATCATGCCTATATCAGTGATGCCCTGTATGCCGTACTCATCGGCCCAGACTTTCCCCGCACCTGCAGCAGTTCCATGACCGCCCCAGAACGAGAAGACCGCCGCAGTTCCCCAGCCGAAAGGAAGCTCCGGCCATGTCCCGCTGAGTATCGAGCCGAGCCACGTACCGATACACATCTGCATACCGTAAATCGAGACCATTATGCAGAGATGAGCGAGGTACGCGTTGAGTTTTGACTTCTTCATGTCAACGCCTATGACCGTACACGTAAGAACGAGGTTGATCATGACTCCCGCCATTGAGCCGAATGATTTAGGGATTTCGACCCAGCCGAGAACCTGAGGCCCCATGATGAGCGCGAGGACTCCGCCTATTACCGCCGCAGGAATGTAGAGCCTCTGAAGTGGCTTGACTATCTCGCGTATTACGAAGCCCGCAAGAAGGAACGAGAAGAGAACGATTAAATCACCGAATATGCTTGCAAATGTCAATGCAATCCATCTCCTGAAATTGAATTTTGGAACACTGAATATTATATGGCATAAACTTTCATTTACACGTCAGAGTCCTCACATGCCGAAAATGTCCGCATGACTCCCAAGACGCTCCAGAATTAGCAAACCATCACCCTCAAGCGTATACACCAGCACCAAATCCGGCTTAATGTGGCAGTCCCGCGAGCCTTCCCACTCACCATGAAGTGCATGATCCCGGTACTTTGGCGGAAGGGGTAGGTTATTCGCAAGAGCCGCTACAACCTTCCATAGCTGGCCAGTAACAGGCTGAAGGAGGCTTCCATATTCTCCTCTACCCTCTCGTTTGAAATCATGCCGAAACTTGCTGCGCTGCTCTACTCTCCTCATCATCCACCTCCTCCAGCATCTGCGCCCAGTCTGCCGCAAGTTCTTCAAGCGTCATCGGCTCACTTAGTTCATCAAGCCCGTGATTCCTTTCATACGTCCACCGAATCATCGACTCCGTAGGATTCCCGAACCTGTCCCATAACACACCGTTATCTTCAACGTCAGGCTCATACTCGTAGTTCTCCACCAGCTCGTGAATCTCCTCATCTGTCAGCTTGCGGTCGAACACATAGCTCTGCTTCTTCTTCTCCATTACTGCTTCCATGATTCTCACCTCCTCTCATATTCCGAACAGCTCCG
>JAFRSL010000105.1 GCA_017427625.1 Synergistaceae bacterium
ATGTTCTCCATTTCCGCGAGGTTTGAGAGGCTCGTCAGTGAAGGATCCTGCGCGTACATCGTCTTGCCTTTTTCCAGTATGGTTCGCAGGCCGGACAGGTAGTTGGTCATTCTGTCAATGTCCTCGTCGCTCTCTGAGAACTTGAGGTCTCTGACACATGCCCTGATGAAGCTGATCTGGTTTGTCAGCTCAACGGCGATTTTGACCGTGTTGTCGACGACTTTCTGAAGGTAAGCTACATCGGTCTGGACGGCTGAGATGCTCTGCCATGAGAAGAACACCGCAATTCCGAATAGCGCGAGTACGATTCCGAAGCCGATTGTCAGCTTGCCCGTGATCTTGAAATTGTTTAACATGTGATAAATCTCTCCTGTTACTAAAAATTTTGTGAAACGAAAACGAAAACCCTTAGCGCACTTTTACAGCAAAATCATTCAGGGGCAATCCCCTCCTTAGCCATGAGCCACGAAAGAGCTGCAAAAGTCTTCGAGTCCCGTATTTTTCCTTCACGTACCATTGCCGGAATGTCGCTCAATGCAACTTCAAAGACGGAAACGTTCTCGTCCTCGTCCTGCGGAAGCGATGATCTTGTCAGACCTTCAGCAAGGAAGAGCGTGAACATTTCCGTGCAGAACCCCGGTGAAGCATAGAACTCCCCAATTCTGTGGAGCTTTGAGGCTTTCACGTTGAGTTCTTCCTGCATTTCGCGTTCGGCTGCCTGAGAGGGGTCTTCACCCGGCTCAATCAGTCCGGCGCAGATTTCCAGCGTCTCCTCATGGACGGCGTAACGATATTGTCTGACGAGGAGGACTGTCTTTCTGTCTGTGAACGCGAGCATTCCGACAGCGGCTTTGTGTTCGACGACTTCACGGATTGCGTGATTTCCTGACGGTGTGAGAACTTCATCACAGCGGACATTGAGAATCCTGCCGTCAAAGATTCGTTTCTCTTTAACGCAGACTTCCTCGATGTTAGATTTCTGTTTTGCTTCTTGCGGCATAAGAACACCTGTCCTTTTCCCAATCTTACTACACGAATTGTCTAATTATAGCGCATATCTTCAAACTTTCCACACTTTTCCTCTAAGACCTGCTGACCATTCGCGCCCGGACATTCTTCTTTTGCCCTCGCTCTGGACTTCAAGAAGCTCGACACCAGAATCGACGCACATTATGACAGGTTTCCCGTCGTCGAAAATAATCTCGCCCGGATTTTCTGACCTCACATCTTCCCTGAGACGTGCCCGCCAAACCTTGAGCCTCTTTCCGTCAATGGTCATGTAAGCTCCGCCCGACATATCGAGAGCGCGGACTGTGTTGACGAACTTTTGCGCCGAAGACTCGACCGTCAGCAAAAATTCCTGCTTCTCAAGTTTCGGGGCAATGGTAGCGAGAGATTCGTCCTGCTTCGTGAACTTCATCTCATTTTCCAGAGCCTCGGACGCAATTTCACAGCCGATTTTTGAGAGCCTTTCGTAGAGGTCAGAGGCATTTTCTGAGGGTTCAATCTTAATTTCCGACTGCCTTAGAATTTCCCCCGCGTCCATAGCCTTAGCGAGACGGAAAACCGTTACCCCTGTCCTGTCATGGCCGTCAAGCAAAGCCCTCTGTATCGGTGCCGCGCCTCTGTACTCCGGCAGCAACGACGGGTGAATGTTTAGGCACATTCGGGAGAGGAACGGTTCGCGTATGAGCTGCCCGAAGTCTATCACGAATATGACATCAGGATTCTCGCTGTCCAACGCTGAGATTAGCTCCTGATTTTCGGAGAGCTTTCCCGTTCGCATGACATCAAGTCCGAGATTAGCGGCCATGATCTCGACGGGGGAAGGATTTTCCTTGTTGTTCCGTCCTGAACGAGTCGGCTGACCTGTGATTATGCGTGTGATTGTCTGAAAACCCCTCCGTCCTTCGGACACCTCCCCTTGACAGGGGCGGCAATGCTTTTCACGCCCCCTGAGAAGGGGGAGAGGGCCATGAAATGGCGAGGGGGTTAGTTTTCGAGTTAGAGCATCGAGGCAAAGCGCGGCAAACTGTCCCGTTCCTGTGAACCAGATATTCATCTCAGAAGCGGCCTCCTGTATGCTTTGCGGCTTTCTTCTTGATTGCGTTTCGCTTGAGGTTAGAGAGGTAGTCGATGAAGAGCTTTCCGCTGAGGTGATCCATCTCGTGAAGGAATGCCCTTGCGGTGTATCCCTCGCCCTCGAACGTAACAATCCCTCCGTCAAGATCACGCGACTCAATCTTTACCCAGTTGGGGCGGGTAACATGTGCGTATATTCCCGGAAAACTCAGGCAGCCCTCCTCACCTTCCTGCAAACCTTTCTGGTCGATCACGCGGGGATTGATTAGGATGTAGCTCTTCCCCTCGTACTCGACGACAGCAATTTTCTTGAGTACGCCGACCTGCGGGGCTGCGAGTCCTACGCCGTCATGAACGCGCATTGATGCGAATAAAACTTTCACGAAATCTGCGAGTTCTTGGTCGAAAACTGTTACAGGCTCTGAGACTTTCTTGAGTACAGGGTCAGGGTACTTTCTCACTTCGAGAATGCCGTCTGTTGATTCGCTGCTCAAAATTTTTTCACTCTCCCTTAGATTTTATGCCGATAATTTTATTTGATTAGCCGTAATAGTCAATTTATGCAGTTGATTATTCTTGACTTATCAATATATAATCATAGTTAGTAAAAGGAGATGGAAAACATGAATTTATCACATGACATTGAGGAATACATACTCGGGCTTCTCAGCGGTGAGGAAGACTTCATCAGCCTGAGACGAAAGGAACTCGCTGAAATGTTCGAGTGCGTTCCAAGCCAGATCAACTACGTCTTACGGAGCAGGTTCACGCCGGAGCAGGGGTACTTGATTGAGAGCAGGAGGGGTGAACACGGCTACATCAAGATACTCAAGGTAACGTGCGAGAAGTCAAGTGAGAAAGTCAGCCACATCAACGATATTATTGGCGACGAGATTTCTCTCAAAGAGGCAAAACGAATCCTCTCCGCGCTTCAGAGTAGGAGAATGATCACTGGGCGTGAGAGGCTCATCATTGAGGTCGCACTCAGACACATCACAGACTCTAAGCGTGATGCTGACGGCGGGGAAATTGCGGACTTGCTCAAGAACATGTTATGCGGGTTAATGGGAGCATAAGGAGGAAATAATATACATGTGGCAATTTTACACAGAGAGAGCGAAAAGGGTAATACAGCTTGCACACCAAGAGGCCACGAATATGGGTCATGCTATGGTTGAGCCTGAGCATCTTCTCATAGGGTTACTCACTGAGGGGGGAGGTGTTGCGTGTCAGGCATTGGAGGAATTAGGCGTGAACCCTGAGAATCTTGCTGACCATATAAGGGAGTTAGTCGGGAAATCTCAGGACATTCTCGCTAAACCTGTTGACCTTCCAATGAGTCAGAGAATGAAGAACGCATTAGACCTCGCAATGATAGAGGCCCGGAAAATGGGAGTGAATTACGTTGACACCGAGCATATTCTTCTAGGAATACTCGGTGATGATTCGGGGCTTGCAGTCCAGCAGTTCAGGGTAATGGGACTCACACCGTCGACGGTATTCAAGCAGGTGAACGAAATATTAGCCGGAAGCGCGGGAAGGCAGATAGCAGCTTCTTACATTGACTCTAAATCGAAGCGCAAAGTCAAACCGAAGACTCCGACTCTTGACCACTTAGGGACAGACTTAACCGAGCGTGCAAAGAACGGTGAGCTTGATCCCGTAATAGGACGTGAAAAGGAAATCAAGAGGCTTATGCAGGTATTATGCCGTCGAACAAAGAGTAACCCCGTCCTGATCGGAGACCCGGGCGTAGGGAAGACCGCAATCGTTGAAGGACTAGCTAGACAGATAGCTGCCGGAACAATCCCTGACCCTCTTAGGGAGAAGCGAATCGTTCAGCTCAATATGGGGACTCTAGTTGCAGGGACGAAATATCGCGGTGAGTTTGAGGAGAGACTCCGCCGAATCGTCAAGGAACTTACGGACAGCAAGGGTGATGTGATTCTCTTTGTCGACGAAGTACACACCATCATCGGTGCGGGCAATGCTGAAGGTTCAACCGATGCCGCAAATATCCTGAAGCCCGAACTTTCGCGTGGGGCGTTCCAGCTCATAGGCGCGACGACTCAGGACGAGTACAGAAAGTATGTCGAGAAGGACGCGGCATTGGAGAGACGTTTCCAGCCGGTTCAGGTTGACGAGCCTCCAGTTGATGACGCTGTACAGATATTGCAGGGACTGAAGGACAGGTACGAGAAGCATCACGAGGTAATCTACACTGATGACGCAATAAATGCTGCGGCGAAACTTTCATCACGATACATTCAGGACAGGCATCTTCCGGACAAGGGGATTGACCTCATTGACGAGGCTGGAGCGAGGACGAGGCTTTTGGGGCTTGAGCCTCCCGAATATGTACGCGAGATTGAACGGAGACTTGAGGAGGTTCAGCACCAGAAGGAGGAGGCCGTGTTGTCCGAACAGTACGAGCTTGCTACGGAATTGCGAGACCGTGAACGCCAAATCTCCAACGAACTCGATGATGCCCGGAGAGACTGGCTCAACAACCGAAAGACCGAGAAGCACAGAATTACGGCTGAGGACATCGCGGCAGTTGTTGCGGAACAGACTGGTATCCCCGTAAAGCAGCTCACTGAAGCGGAGACTACTAGGCTCCTAAAGATGGAGGAGGAAATTTCGCGTCGCCTTGTCGGACAGGACGAGGCTGTAAGCGCGGTATCACGTGCAATTCGCAGGGCGCGCACTGGAATGAGAGACCCCAGACGTCCAATCGGCTCATTCTTATTCATGGGGCCTACAGGTGTCGGGAAGACGGAACTTGCGCGATGCTTGGCGAGGTTCATGTTCGGGCGGGATGACGCAATGATTCGTATCGACATGAGCGAATTCATGGAACGTCATGAAGTCTCGAAACTCGTCGGCGCACCTCCCGGCTACGTCGGCCATGAGTCAGGCGGAAAGTTGACCGAGATGGTCAGGCGAAAACCTTACAGCGTGATTCTCTTTGACGAGATTGAGAAGGCTCATCCTGAAATCTTCAACATATTGCTGCAGGTTCTTGATGACGGTAAACTCACTGACGGTCAGGGAAGAAAGGTAGATTTCCGCAACACTGTAATCATAATGACGAGCAACGTCGGCGCAAAAGAAGCTCAGAAGGGCAACTCTTTGGGCTTTGGGCAGAGCGCGGAGGCACAATCCGAAAGAGACTGGGAGCGTACAAAGTCGATCATTCTTGAGGAAGCAAACCGAACGTTCCGGCCAGAGTTCCTGAATCGTATTGACGAGATGGCGGTATTCAAACCGTTGTCGCGCGATAATCTCCTGAAGATTGTTGACACTATGCTTGATGACTTGTCGCTTAGGCTCGACACTCAGGGCGTGAAAATCAACGTTGCCGATGACGTTAAAGCGCGGATATTGGAGAAGGGATACAAGCCAAAGTACGGCGCGAGGCCATTACGGAGGGCAATACAGTCGATGCTTGAGGACAAACTTTCGGACTTCATGCTTTCGGGGAAACTTCCTGAAGGCAACTCGACTATAAGCGTGAATCTCAAGGGTGAGGAACTTACATGCGAGCTGGCTCGTTAAATATAAGGCGCGCAATTCATGACACGATACCTGTAATGACGGGCTATGTAGTGCTGGGGATAGGATTCGGAATCCTCCTCAGCACTAAGGGCTACGACGCGTTGTGGGCTTTTGCGACGGGGATAATGATTTACTCGGGGACGATGCAGTTCGTTTGCATCTACATGTTTACGGGCGGAACTGGGCTTCTCTCCGCTGCAGGTACTGCGTTGATGGTGAGCGCTAGACATGTATTCTACGGTATCTCAATGTCCGAACGATGGAGGAATATTCACGGTCTCAAGAAAGCATACATGATTTACGCCCTGACCGATGAGACATATTCACTGGTATGCGAGAGCGACGACGAGGATTATTGCTTCTGGGTGTCATTGCTCGACCAGTCATACTGGGTAACGGGCGGGGTAATCGGGGCATTGCTTGGTGAGGTTCTGCCGTTTGACACGAGGGGGATTGATTTTGCGCTTACGGCATTATTCGTGAGCATATGCGTTGAACAGTGGCTGAACGCTGAGAATCATTACCCTGCAATAATAGGGCTGACATCGAGCGTATTGTGCCTGATAATATTCGGTGCTGGGAACTTTCTCATTCCGGCCATGATTGCGATTACTGTGATGCTTTTTGCACTTAGGGGGAAGATTGATGTTTGATGTTCACGCGGGGTATATCGTTTTGATTGCGGGTGCGGTTACGGTGATGCTGAGATTCCTGCCTTTCATTGCGTTCGGGAAGAGACGGCCTGAGTTCGTGCTATATCTCGGGCGCGTCCTTCCTCCTGCGGTTATGGCGATGCTTGTGGTTTACTGCCTCAAGGGTGTTGAAATTCTCGGCGGAACTCACGGAATCCCTGAAGCATTGGCGTGCATTCTCGTTGCGGTTCTCCATGTTTGGAAACGGAATACACTCCTCAGCATTACGGCCGGAACAGTGGCATACATGGCGATGATTCAGATGGTATTCTGAGCTGCTACTTCTCAAGCTTTTAGCAGGAGTGAAAAAATGGCGATAACGTTACAAGAAGCAATTCAGATAGCAGAGAAAAATAAATATGCGGATAAACTCGTTTCGATTCGAGAATATCATGACCGGTATGTTATGTCGTATGCTTATGCAGATGGATCTGTATCGTGCGATTCTCCGATGTATATTATGAAAGACACCGGTGAAGTAGGAGTTTTTTTCCCTCCGGATTACAGCAAAGAATATTACTACAGCGGAATAAATGTTCCAATTCCGCAGAAGTAATCGATAAATCTTTTCCCCGCACACAAAAGGTGAGAGAGAAAGAAGCTATGGAGGATTTAGTCCTGGAAGAATTAACAGAAGAAAAAGCTACTTATCGATATTATCCAGTTGGAAGCAATGAATACGGTATTGTTTCGATAATGCGAAAGACTGGAGAGTGTGCCCATGAAAAGAAATGGCCCGGCAGTAATACATCTGTACATGCGCGGCAAGTATGGCAACGGTTGAAAGAATATCGGAAAAACAACAAATACCCTGAGAAAGACTTAGTGGCATGGTATTAACTTTCCCCACATACGCAGGGCTGATCTCGAAAGAAGCGGGGAAAATGCTGAAAGTAACAACAGACTCTTTTCCCCGTATAAGGTGGTCGAGATACCATATCCGCGAGGAAGTTAGTTCACTTTCTACCGGCAAAGAGAGTTTTCATTGAAGCCTTCGTTATGTTCTCGACGACTTTCATGACCGGCCCGCCCTGATATTCGCGGTATATCGTGTACTTCACAGCCCCGATGTAATCACCGTCAGCATCCTTAGTGCTGTAGATTCTCGGCTCGCATACCGTGTGAAGGTACGTAACATCATGCGCGGGAATGACCTCTGTCTTCTCTTCGGGGATTCTTATTGTCTCGATGACACGCCCTTTAGCGTCGCGCTTCTCGATTTCCCTGTACTCCGTGTAAGTCCTCGTTGTCTCAGGAACATGCTCGGTAACAAATTCCTGTTTGACTTCCGCCGTTATGAACGCTGTGTAACCCATTTCGTCCGCCCACTTGAAGAACTCCGGGCTTGATGTCGAAGCATTATCGCCGTGAATGAACTTCATATCGCTGACGACAGAATCGAGATTCTTGACCATTATGGAGCTTTTCTTCTTCCCGAAAGCCGAGTGAATACCGTCAACAGTCCACGTGAAGAAATCTGCCCTGAGCTGCTTCTGAGGCATCAGCTGAGTTCCTGCGTTGAGTGTGAATTTCGGGGGCATGACAAAAATTTTCTTGAGCGCAGAGAAATTCACGGACGGGTCCTGCCACACTTCAACATCGCTTGCCATTGCTTCACATGACATCACAAGGACGAGGGCTAGTATGAGAATTTTTCGCATCATTTTTACCTCCTAGAATTTTCCCGATATTATAAGTGTTTGGTGATATAATGCGCAATTATTTAGCACGAAAGGAAGTATAGATTTTGCGTAAAATCTTGTTGTTACTTTGCGCTCTCGGAATGCTTACAGCTCCGGCATACTCGGACGAGTTCGTTGCACTTGAGCGCGGTCTCACGGCTGGGAGAATTATTCGCTCAGTCTCCGAAAATTCCTACCTCACAGGGAATGACACCCCAATCACTGAGGCATCAATCTCGGCTCTTTCTTCAGATTACGGCAAGACAGGCCTCGTTGCTGACGGAAACACACGCTTGATCCTCCGTTACCAGTCCGACACAGCAGGAACCGTAGCGTTCAGCGTTTCACCGTCAATTCCAGGCTCGCGTCTCGAACGTCTCACTGACAGAAGCGAAATCACCGCCCCAGTCCCAACCACAAGCACAGGGAGTGTGAATCAGGCCTCAGCGGTATTCATTGCGCCGGAATCATGGCCGTCAGCCTTGACCTACCCCAAAGGCACTTTCACGGTTACAGCGACATTCACGCCCACAAGCGGAACACCATCAACCAAAACTCTCACGCTGACGCTGCAAGCCCCTCCTGTCGTTCTCATTCACGGTGCATTCGGGACAAACGAGAGAGCATTCGGCTACACTCAGGGAACAAGGCACGGAGTTTGGCAGAAGCTCGAAGACGCAGGTCTCACCGTAGCAAGCTGGAACTATCCCAACGAGAAAAGCCCTAAGGAAGTCATCGCCAACAACAGCAACGGCCTCGCAAAGATTCTCTCCGACACTTTCGACAGCCTCAACTCTCAGGGGATCGCCGCAACACGCGCTGACCTCGTTACTCACAGCTCAGGCGGACTCATGGCCCGTCAGTACCTCCGCAACGACATCGACACTGGCAACAATACCCCCAACTCCTACGGTCTCGGTACTGTACGAAGAGTCGTAACCATAGCCTCCCCGAATCTCGGAAGCAACGTATCATCATATTGCGCCGGGAAATTCGACACGCTCCCGTCATCATGGCAGAACTGGTCAGCAAAGGAAACTTGGGAGAGCCTCATTTACGCGGCCTTGAGGGCTCTTGTTTTCGAGAGGAAGAACGCCACCGAAGTCATGGAGGACACTTCGCTCAAAAGCACTTACATCGCTAACTTGGGTTATCCTGACATTCCGTTCCATTCGATCTACGGGAAAGTCAGCGCGGACACGGAAAAGTTCAACCAGCTCTTTGAGGACGTTATGAACAACAACGTAGCCGCACTCAGCAAGACAACATGGCTCCCTGAGTACCTGGTGAACCTTCTTCTTGCGGCAGACCTTGACACGATTTCGTCAGTCCTTAAGATAGCCGAGCCAATGCTGAAATTCCGCGAGCTTCTTGGGGCATTGTTCGGAAGTGATGACCATGACCTGATAGTCTCTGAAACCAGCGCTAAGGACATATTCCCCTCAAACGCCGTAACAGCCTTCAACGGAATGGGCACTCACAACCACATTCTCATCGCACAGCAGGACGATGTTGGCGACAGGGTAGTTGCGCTCCTTAAGGGCGGAACGGAAAGCTTCATGGTGAACACGGCTTCGTCGGCAGAATATGACCGTGCGTTTGACGCTCTCGTCTCGGATTATGACGCTTCGAGAGTAAGAGGAGCTGATGACACGGACTTGAGCCAGTACATCGACCAGTCTCTCGCGCTTAATGTCTCAGACCCTGAGCCTGAATACATGGGTGCGGACGATGAAAGGCCAGTGGTTCAGAGCATGAATGTTTCTGGAACATCAGAGACCGCGTTCAACGACAGGATACTCGTCAGGATTGTGGGCGATGACGGAGCGGCAAAGTTCTTCATGATTGATGCAAGCGGAGACAAGTCTTTTGACGTTGAAGTGTGGGCTGGAAGAGAGGACAAAGGAATCCTTGAGGTAGCCTATGCGACGTTGCAGGACGGGAAAGTCAAGCTCTCCCAGGCGAAGACAGTCGCAGTTCCCCCGCTCGTTGAAGGCATAATAACCGGCCTCACTGTCTCAAAAGGGACGATATACTGCCATGTTGACGACGAGACTCCGATAGGGCTTGTTGCTCACACTGAAGACGGGAACTATGACATCTCCGCGCCGGCTCTTGGTGTTGCATCGTGGACGAACTCCGACCCAAGCGTTGCTGAAATCACAGACGAAGGCAGCGTGAAGGCCCTCAAGGAAGGCACGACTACAATCACAGCCACAGCACAGGGACACTCAGTGAAGGTCAATGTCGTGGTATTATCGTCAAGTTCAGCCGAAGATGCTACGAAGGATCTTGTTGAACATGACATCAGAGTGAGCAGCGGATCATCAAGCGGCTGTAATGCAGGGTACGTTGCCCCTGTAATGCTTCTCGCAGTTCTCGCAATCATCAAGAAATCACGCTAAAGCCAACAAAAAAACCGGGTCTCCAATTAAGAAGGCCCGGTCTTTTCACACATTAGAATTTCGAGGCTTCCTGCCCCGCGATCCTTCCGAATATCACGAAGTCAGCGACAGCGTTTCCGCCTAGCCTGTTACCGCCGTGAACTCCGCCCGTGATTTCTCCGGCCGCGTAAAGCCCCGATATAGCCTCGCCGTTGCCCTTGAGAACGTGGGTCTTGCCGTCAATCCTGAGTCC
>JAFRSL010000106.1 GCA_017427625.1 Synergistaceae bacterium
CATACGCTAGTTTCAGAGTCAACCCTCGACAAGTCATTACAGCCCGAACTCAAAGGACATTGCAACGTTGAAGCCGCCAAAGTCATCGGCAAAGCTATAGCCGAACGCGCAAAGGCTAAAGGTATAAGCAATGTAGTGTTCGACAGGGGCGGTCATGCCTATATAGGTAAAGTTATGGCGGTGGCTGATGCTGCCAGAGAAGGAGGGCTTGTATTCTGATGCCCAGAAGAAATGAGACAGAGGCAGCAGAGCTTCAAGAGAGAGTAGTTGCCATTAACCGCGTCAGCAAGGTCGTAAAAGGCGGAAAAAGATTCCGTTTCGCAGTCCTCGTTGTCGTAGGGGACGGAACATCGCAGGTCGGTACAGGAATCGGCAAGGCTAAAGAAATCGCTGAGGCCGTCCGCAAAGGAATCGAAAAGGCCAAAAAGAATATGGTCTCCGTGAAACACGCCGGAAATACGATACCTCACCACGTAGTCGGTGAGTTCGGAGCGGCAAGAGTCCTCCTCAAGCCCTGCCCCGAAGGTACTGGAGTCATAGCCGGAGGTGTAGTCCGCGCAATTATGGAGCTTGGCGGAGTGAAAGACGTTGTAACGAAGGTTACGGGAAGGACATCGAACGCAATCAACATAGCACACGCAACACTTGAGGCCATAAGGATAACAAGAACTGAGGACGAAATAAAGAAACTCAGAGGCTTGGCAGGGGAAAACAGCGCAGAAGCAGAAGGTGATTCACATGGCGAAAATTAAGGCAAAGTGGATCAAAAGCGCAATAGGCTTCCCCGAAAGGCAGAAGCGAACGTTAAAGGCACTCGGTTTCCGCAAGCTGAACTCCGAAGTCGAGCATGACGACACACCGCAGGTACGCGGAATGATAGAGCATGTCCGGCACTTGGTGAAATGGGAGGTCGTAGAATGATAACGTTACAGGATTTGCACCCCGCTAAAGGCTCAACCCATAAGTCAAAACGTTTGGGACAGGGCATAGGGAGCGGAACAGGCAAGACTTCCGGTAAAGGCCACAAAGGCGACAAGGCCAGGACAGGCGGAGGAGTGAAGCCGGGCTTTGAGGGAGGACAGATGCCCATCACAAGAAGGACTCCCAAGCGCGGATTCAACAACGCAAGATTCGCGAAAGTCTTTCAGGCCGTGAATCTCTCTGCGCTGGAGAAGAAATTTGACGCAGGTGCAGAAGTTGACGCTGAAGCAATGTACGCCGCAAGGATTATCCGCAAGAAGGGTATTCCCGTAAAGATACTTGCTGACGGCGAATTAACGAAAGCCCTCAAGATTAAGGCCGGAGCTTTCAGCGCGGGTGCCGCAAAGAAGATAGAGTCAGCCGGCGGGACTCATGAGGTAGTGTAATGTTCGGGTCGCTGGGTGATATTTTCAGGCTGCCGGATCTGAAGCGCAGAATATTCTTCACGCTCTTCATTCTGTTCATATTCAGGCTCGGCGCGTATATCCCAAGTCCCGGCGTAGACCGTACAGCTCTAGCAAGCCTCTTCAGCACAGGCGGAGGAATGATGGACTTCCTCAACCTGTTTTCGGGAGGGGCTTTGAGCCGTTTCGGTATATTCTCGCTGGGTGTCGCTCCGTATATCAACTCTAGCATCGTAATGCAGCTCCTTGTTGTGATTTTCCCGTACCTAGAGAAATTGCAGAAGGACTCGACTGACGGCCACAAGAAGATTACGCAGTGGACTCGTTATGGTGCTGTGGTGTTCGCGGTGGTTCAGGCGGTAGGTATGACGGCGTGGCTTGGGAGTCTCGGTATTATGCAGGGCGGCTTCCTCGACTGGCTTCTGGTCATCATTACGCTCGTTGCAGGGTCGGTCGCTGTAATGTGGCTCGGCGAAGAGCTCACAGATCATGGAATCGGTAACGGTATTTCACTGCTGATTTTCGCGGGTATCGTTGCGAGAATCCCGGAGGCTATCCTTCAGACGTGGAACATGGTACGTCTCGGCTCAATGAGCGTTATCGGGCTGCTTGTCGGTATCGTTCTGATGGTCGTGGTCGTAGCAGGCTGTATCCTCTTGCAGGAAGGACAGAGACGCTTGCCCGTACAGTACGCAAAGAGAGTCGTTGGAAACAAGATTTACGGCGGTCAGAGCACGTTTATCCCGCTGAAAGTGAATCAGTCAGGAGTTATCCCGATAATTTTCGCGAGCTCATTGCTGATTTTCCCGTACACAATCGCAAATTACTTCAGCGAGAACTCAGCAACAGCACGGTTCATCAGCACATTGTTCACGCCGAACAGCTTCTTCTACATTCTCTGCTATGTGGCACTGATTATATTTTTCTCGTATTTCTACACAGCGGTCGTCTTCAACCCGACAGACATCGCTAACAACATGAAGAAATACGGAGGCTTCATTCTCGGAATAAGGCCGGGTCAGCCGACATCAGACTACATCACGCGGGTAATGGAGAGAATCACTCTCGGCGGTGCTGTTTTCCTTGCGATTATCGCGTTAATCCCAAACGTAATGTCG
>JAFRSL010000107.1 GCA_017427625.1 Synergistaceae bacterium
CGACAAGCTCATCAATGCGAGATATGACTTTTGGGAGACGTATAAATTCTGCGGCTGACATTCCGAGATTCACGAACGAGCCGCGTATTATGTCCCGCGAAATCGTTACACCGACTCCGAGAGACTGAACGCATCTTGCCTCGCACCTGTCTGTTATCTTCCAGAGAATGAGGCGAAGTAACCTGCCCGCGAATCTCCCGAAGGATAACGCGAAACTATGGGGCATGAATCGTAGAAAGTTCACAAGAAATTTTAACGTGATGAAAATACCTCCTGACGATAATGTAAAATTAGCATATATATTTTACCGGGAGAAAGTTCAGATGTCGCTGAAAGAATGCAAAGTCTGCAAAACACTTTATGACGATGAGACCTACATAGGCAAGACAGAGATCTGCCACAGTTGCCGTATGATGCTTGAAGGAACATACGCTCGAATCCACAACTACATACGCGAGCATAAGACCATCGACATAGACAGAATCGTAAAAGATACGGGAACAACGCTTGCCGAGATGGAGATAATTCTTGAACTTGGCTGGATTGAACGGGACATACAGACTTACACCGGAACTGTCTCGGAACGCCAGAAACTCGCGAAAGAATTTGCCGACGAACTCGCAAAAATGATCGAGAGCAGGAAGGCCACAACATACGGCGGTGTACATTACCGATACAAGAACAGGCGTAAGAAGAAGAAATAAAGGGGAGGGTAGTAAATTATGGCACTTATTGAATGCAAGTTATGCCGGAGGATTTACAACGGCTTCGAGGGGCAGCGAGTCTGCGGCGAATGTATAAGGCGTCTCGAGGAAATATACGGCCATGTCCACGAGTACATGCGTGACAATCAGGACAGGGATTTTGACCTTGAGACTCTTGCTGACGAAATGGAGATAAGCCCTGTTGACATTCAGGCACTTGTTGACTTGGGGTATATTGAGCGCGACTTGCAAACCTACAGCCGCGACAAGAAGGGAACTCGACAGAAATTAGCCGAAGCGATAAACAATGAAGTCGAGAAGCTGAAACGGAACAACATCACAACATACGGCGGTGTTGTATACGCCCGTGAAAACCGTCAGCAAAAAGACGAAAACAGGCAGTACGTTTTTGACGGGCAGAAAAGGAAACTATGATACAGGCAATAATTACAGCTGGAATAATCGGGGCATGTCTAGGATCATTCCTTAATGTTGCGGCACACAGGAGCATACAGGGGCGTTCATGGTACGGCCGTGAGCGTTCAGCGTGTGAATCTTGCGGCCATGTTCTCGGGGCTTTGGAGCTGATTCCCATACTCTCATGGCTAATTCAGCGTGGTAAGTGCAGGCATTGCGGGGCAAAAATCTCGGTTCGCTACATTGTTGTTGAGATACTCTGCGCGGTTCTTGCGATGACGATAGTGTACCGCTGGGGATTGACATGGGCGGCTCTTATTGCTGGCATTGGAACTTGCGGGCTTGTATTAAACTCGCTGACTGATTTCGAGTCGGGAGATGTCTTTGACGCTTTCGCCATTGCGCCGGGAATAGTTTGCCTGATTCTGAGACTTGCGGGAGGATTGTGGGCTTTTGCTGACGGCCTAGCTGGTGCGTTTGCTGGCTGGGGAATTTTCGCGGTGATAATATTTCTCTCACGCGGCGGAATGGGCTGGGGTGATGCTGTATTCATGGCCGGAATTGGCGCGGTTATGGGGCTGAAGTTCACACTGTTTGCGTTCTATGCGGGTATAATGACGGGAGGATTCTGGGTGATTTTGATGATGGTTATCGGCCATCTTCATTGGGGAAGGGGCGAAGCAGTACCGTTAGTGCCGTTCTTGTCGATTGGATGCTTCATCACGATGATATACGGGCCTGAGATTTTCGCCTACTTGAGCAGGAGAATGTTATCGCCGGAAATATTTTCGTTGTCATGGCCGTTTTTGGCTACAAACTAGAAAGGAGAATTGAGAATGATTCGGGAAGTCAAGGGAGTAGAAGTAGAAGGATTAGCGGGCGGAAAGGGAAAGGCAATGCGCTACGAGATAGTGCCGAAAGATGAACTCAACGGACACGGAAGGCTCTATGCGAGGATAGTGCTTATGCCTGGATCAAGCGTAGGGTGGCATCAGCATGTCAGGGACACAGAGCCGTACTACATACTCAGGGGAGAAGGGGACTTCATCGAGGGCAGCAGTGAGAGTGAGCGCAAAGTTACACGGGTACATGCGGGTCAGGTCTGCGTGATTAACGTGGGACAGTGGCACTCATTGGAGAATAATTCTGACGGTGAGCTTGAGTTCATGGCGTTGATCTACAACGAGGCGGGGTACTTGAGCTGATGCACTGTAAGGTCAAATTACTTTGGGACAACGAGGCTGCTGTGTGGCTTGCTACAAGCGATGATTTGCCCGGTCTTGCGCTTGAATCTGGTTCATGCGATGCTTTAATTGAGCGCGTGAAATACATCGTTCCTGAGCTTCTGGACATGAACGACATTAAGGCAGATTTCTGCGACATAAACTTTGTATCGGACAGATTAGACAGGGTGTTAGTAAGTGGCTGAGTATGAAAGGCGCGTGAGAAAAATTCTGATGCAGTACGGCTGTTTCTTCAAGAGACACGGCAAAGGAGACCATGATATATGGTTCAGCCCCGTAACAAACCACGAATTTCCTGTAGACAGCAGAATAAAATCACGCTATACAGCCAACGCAATTATGAAACAGGCAGGTATAGATTACAAATTCAGATAGAGATTTGACATTAACGGCATGTATTTGCTAAGATTATGAGGCTGTTAATCCACAGACAATTTTCAGGAAGGAGGGGAAATCTGCTGCCAATAGGGCGGAAGTTGAAACCCGAAAAATTTACAGCAATAATTTTGACAGCAGAGACTTGTGCCGACAATCAATCAGTTAGTGCGGTTAGGCCGCGAGGAGAAGAAAAGCAAGAGCAATTCTCCGGCATTACAGGGTAATCCGGCCAGAAGAGGCGTATGTACCCGCGTTTACACGATAACTCCCAAGAAGCCCAACTCGGCCTTGAGGAAAGTAGCACGTGTGAGACTCACAAACGGCATCGAAGTAACGTCATACATACCCGGAATCGGCCACAACTTACAGGAACACTCAGTTGTCCTCGTCAGGGGCGGAAGGGTAAAAGACTTGCCCGGCGTTCGTTACCATATAATCAGAGGAACTCTCGACTGCGGTGGCGTTGAGAACCGCAAGAGAAGCCGCTCAAAGTATGGTGCAAGAAGACCTAAGGCCAATTAACGGGAGGATTACGTATTATGCCGAGAAAAGGACACATCAAAAAGCGTGAACCACAGCCCGATGTGAGATTCAATAACCCTGCGGCCGGAAGGTTCATCAGTGCGTTGATGTTGGGAGGAAAACGCAGCGTTGCCGAGAAAATATTTTACGGTGCATTAGAAGGTGCTGCGGAGAAGTTGGGCGTTGAACCCTTTGAAGTCTTCGAGAAAGCTATGGCAAACGTTACCCCTAACATAGAGGTAAGGCCAAAGAGAGTCGGCGGTGCGACATATCAGGTTCCTGTTGAGGTTACGCCTGAGAGGGGAGTGCAGCTGTCGATTCGGTGGATAGTGTCATACGCCAGAGCCAAAAAGGGAATGCCTATGTCAGAGAGACTCATGCGTGAGCTTATGGATGCCTACAAGAACGAAGGAGCTTCAATCAAACGCCGTGATGACACTCACAGAATGGCTGACGCTAACCGGGCATTCGCGCATTACCGCTGGTAGTCTCAGGAAAAATCTGAATTTGCAGGTGCGTATTTTTGCAGGATATTAGCAAGGTAAGAAACATAGGAATAGCGGCCCATATCGATGCCGGAAAGACCACGACCAGCGAGCGGATCCTCTATTACACGGGGAGTAATTACAAGGTCGGAGAAGTTCATGAAGGCAATGCGACAATGGACTGGATGGAACAAGAGCGCGAGAGGGGAATAACGATCACCTCAGCGGCTACTACATGTGCGTGGAAGGGTCA
>JAFRSL010000108.1 GCA_017427625.1 Synergistaceae bacterium
TATTCGAGACGAAATGCTTCTACGATGACAACTGGGAGTACCACGAACGGTTGTATGAGGCGGATGACGATACTGTGTTCTTGCTCAAGCTCTCTGAGATGCTGAATGAGGTTTGCGATCTCGTGAAGTCGCACATAGCGGTGCTGTCTCATCGTATAGAAGTTGACGATGAGATACGCGACAACGAGGAACATGCGTTTGAGGCATGGAAACGCGGATTATGCCCCCGGCTGATGAGGAATGTACCGCATTACGTGCTGTCGGACAAATACGGCTGGGAAGGCTTCTGGGAAACCTACGATGAAGTTGCGAAATACCTTCACGGAGAACCTACGAGCTATTCAGCGACAAAGAGAGCGATTGAGGAATTTGAAGCCTCACGGAAGAAACTGAAACTAAGCGCGTAACTTACAGCCTGCCCTCTGAGAAATTAGAGGGCTTGTATTTTATGAAAGGAGATTACATGAAAGTCTTTAACGTAGAAATCACCGAGACATTGAGGCGGAGTGTAACAGTTCAGGCTCATGATGAACGAGAAGCCTATAACAAGGTGCGCGAGGCATGGATACGCAGTGAGTACGTCCTTGATGCTGATGATTTCCTTGAAGCGGGTTTTGAGGTTATCGGCATAGTGCGCAAATAACCTGTCTAATCTGAAAGGAGAAATTCCATGACCAAAGAAACAAGAGAATTGCTCATTTCTACATACGTTTGCGGAATAGATGAGGCAATAAAGACCTGCCATTCAGCTCTTGATGAAATCCATAAGGATTTGAACCAGCCGTATATCACTGTAGCAATGTCGGAGAACATCGAGACCCGTTTGTCGTACGTGAAGCGTTTGCAGGAACTCATTGATGAGGGCTTCAAGAATCTCGACATGCTCATGAATGAAGAACCAGCCGCTTAAAGGGGATGATAGATAACACACTAACCGCGCCTGTAGAATTTCAAATACGAAAGGAGAAAATCATGAAGAAGTACGATTTATGCGTCCGTATGAGCTACACGGACAAGAATGGGGACACCAAGACTTCTTGGGAAAATGTCGGCGTTATGATGGAGAACGGCAACGGCCCGTACATCCTCATCAAGCCGTGGGTCAACTTCGCAGGCTTCCCGCGTGAAGAGGGACGCAATCACCTGATAATCTCATTGTTCGACCACAGCGAACAGCGCACCAGCAGGAACACCGACAAGAGCGCAGAGTCCAACCCAGACGAACAGGCGAGCGAAGAACCGATACCATTCTAGTCATGGCAAAAAAGTTCAAAGTCGCTATTACCAACACCGAGACGCAGATATTCACAGTTGAGGCACAGGACAGCGCAGAGGCCGTAGAGAGAATCTCTAACGCTTGGGACGAAAGGCGCATAGAGCTGGATAATCCCGGACTGTGTGATACGGACTTCTCTCTGATTGGGAGGGCTGAGGCATGAACGCTATACCCTGCAAGCTGTGCGGTTCAATGCCCGTCGTTAAGGTGAGAGACTATCACGTCTGCAAGGATTACCTGAGCGCGTATTACGTTATATGCTCTTTCTGCGGCAATGAGAGTTCTCAGGCTCATTCAGTCGATGAGGCACTCCGCAACTGGAACAGCGAGAATTTCAAGGAGCGGCACTGTGCGTAACGAAACCTGCGAGTATCTTATCAGTGTTGGAGGCTTACCGCTGGACAGTCTCATTCAGGAACGTGCATATTCCCACGAAAAAGCTATCAACCGCGCTAACGGTCTTTCGCTCATTTATCCACAGTCAGACATCGTAATTGAGGAATGGAAGTTCATAACCTCTGATGAGCTTTTCGTCAGCGGACTTTACAGAGGCGCGACAACAATTATTCCAGCCACACGAAAGGAGGTGAACCTGGCATGAAGTACGTCAAGCGCAATATCATCCGGCGCAAGCTCCCTAAGGTCTACAGACTGCCCTACCACATAGACGCATTCAGGGAGCGTGAACGCTGGCTTACCTTCATCAACTACATGTGCTACAGGGACGTGGACTAGGAAAGGAGCTGAGAGTCCATGCCGGACTACACCAAAGGGAAGTGGCTTATTCATGAAGGATACTTTGACAGAATAACGCTCAATCCCAAGCAGTACTACATCTATCCCAATAGCGGCTAACCGTACACAGATGACTTCATAGTATGCGCTAAATAGGCTGACGCAAAACTTGTCGCCAACGCGCCCGCCATGTATGAAGCTCTCAAAGTGTGCGCTAAGTTCATCGAGGACATCATCTGCCGCAACTGCGACTGCTCTCTCGAACTTGACGCTAAAGGCTTGCGCGATAGCTTAGAGGACTTATTCGCACGTATTGAGAACGCAGAGCTTCACGATGCCCTGTTCGAGGACGACTAAAGGAAGTGATGCCCTGTAACAATTTCGCGCTAATTACTGGACTGTGTATCTGACACTCTCCAAACAATGCCGGGTGTTGGACACACTAGCTATTATAAAACTGTACTACTATAAAAACATCCCATGCGGCGAACCGAATCCCCTGACCATAGGTGTACTACTTTACATTTCACGCGGCGAACCAAATCCCCTGACCGTAAAAAGAGCCTTTTTTGTAACGGGTAGCTTAACTCGTACTTGAGTGTATTATAACATATTTTGTCAGCTTCGCAATGACGGCTGGAACGTCAGGCGCAACTTGTTCGATAGCAGCAACGATGGAA
>JAFRSL010000109.1 GCA_017427625.1 Synergistaceae bacterium
GACTACGTTACCTGCGAATGTATAGGTACCGGCGGACGTAAATCCTAATCTGCCGCTCTACGGTTTGTGGTTAAACAGTCCTGAGGGGTAGGGGCAGTGTTGCAAGCATGTAAACCGCAGGATAACATTGGCGAAGGATTATAACTCTAGCGGGCGGAGGTCTGTTCCTTTTTAGCAGATATAAGGCCCGCTCGCCTCAGGCGATATAACAAAAAATGAAAGGATATGAATACCCCCATGCCCAAATTAAGCGACAGGGTAGGAACGTTCACCGACTCAGTAATCCGCCGAATGACGCGAATCTGCAACAAGTACGGAGCAATCAATCTCTCGCAGGGCTTCCCGAACTGGGATCCTCCCACTGAAATGATGGACTCTCTTGCAAAAACCGCACACACAGGCCCTCATCAGTACGCAATAACCTTCGGGGCAAAGAACTTCCGTGAGGCAATTTGCGCCAAACAGAGCAAAATGATCGGGCGCGAAATTAACCCTGAGACCGAGATAGTCATAACATGCGGTTCAACCGAAGCAATGATGGCGGCCATGATGACAATCTGCAATCCCGGCGACAAAGTCATGGTATTCTCACCGTTCTACGAGAATTATGGCGCGGACTCGATACTTTCGGGAGCGTCTCCTATCTATATTCCGCTGGTGCCTCCGACTTATGACTACGACATCAACCTCATTGAAGACGGTTTCAAGCAGGGCGCAAAAGCAATCGTAATCTGCAACCCCTCCAACCCTTGCGGAAAGGTCTTCACGGAGAAGGAACTCACTGAAATCGGTGCGCTCGCAGTAAAGTATGACGCATTCATCATAACCGATGAAGTCTACGAGCATATAGTGTTCGACCCCTACAAGCATGTCTATGCGTCAGGGTTGCCCGGACTTTTCGACCACGTAATCACATGCAACTCGCTCTCGAAAACGTATTCAATCACCGGCTGGAGACTCGGCTATCTCATCGGGCCTGCTGATGTTGTTGACGGTGCGAGGAAAGTTCACGACTTCCTCACCGTTGGAGCAGCTGCGCCATTACAGGAGGCAGCAGTTCATGCGTTCCAGTTGCCGCAGGAGTACTATGACGCATTGAAGGCGAAGTACACGAAGCTCCGCAACATGTTCCTTGAGGGACTTGACGCGGCAGGGCTGAAGCACAATGTTCCGCAGGGTTCGTATTTCGTGATGGTCGACATTTCGGACTTCCTTAAGCTTGACCAGTTCAAGGGCTGGACGGACTTGGAGTTCTGCGAATGGGTCATCAAGAACATCGGAGTTGCGGCAGTTCCGGGATCGAGTTTCTTCCGTGAGCCTATAAACAACCTGATACGCTTCCATTTTGCGAGGACGGAGGATATTCTTTCCGATGCAATCACGAGGCTTCAGAAGCTCGGTGCAATGGTGAAGTAATCACTCAATGAGCATACTTGTGGCAATGAGCGGGGGCGTTGACAGCAGCGTCTCCGCTTTTCTTATGCGCGAAAAGTATGGGGCTTGCAAGGGAGCGACTATGCTGTTGTTCCTGAATGAAGCTCTGGGAATTTCTGGGCGACACCCTTGCTGTTCACGCGAGAATATTGTTGACGCTAGGGCGGTCTGCGATGTTCTGGGGATTGAGCATGAGGTGATTGACTTCATGGCCGAGTTCGAGGAATGCGTCGTCAAAAAGTTCGTGAGCGTCTACGAGTCAGGCGGTACACCAAATCCCTGCATCGACTGCAACAGGTTCATGAAGTTCGGGGAGTTTCTTGGACTCGCTAGAGCTTCAGGTTATGATAGGATTGCGACTGGACATTACGCCAGGATTGAGCGGGACAATTCGGGGCGTTACCTTCTGAGGAAGGCTGTGGACTTGTCGAGAGACCAAAGCTATGTCCTCTACATGATGACGCAGGAGCAGTTAGCGCGCACTGACTTCCCTCTCGGCGGAATGCTGAAGTCGGACGTTAGGGAGCTTGCGGCTTCACTCGGATTCACGAATGCAAGAAAGCATGACTCGCAGGATATATGCTTCGTTCCAAGCGGGGATTACGCGGGCTTCATCGAGGAGTACACGGGGAAAGTATACCCTCCCGGCGACTTCGTGGACGCTTCGGGGAACGTATTGGGACGGCATAAAGGCATCATACATTACACGGCAGGACAGCGCAAGGGATTGGGGATTGCCGCGAAATCGAGGCTCTATGTCTCAAGGATCGACACGGCCATGAACACAGTAACTCTCGTTCCTGAGAGCGAGGCGGGACTTTACACACGGGCAATCGCTGTGAGTGATGTGAACCTCGTTGCGTTCGAGAGGCTTCCTGAGAATTTCAGGGCTGGCGTGAAGGTTCGTTACCGTCAGAAAGAAATTCAGGCAATAGTGAATCAGACGGGTGAGAATGAGATAGTGATAGAGTTCGCTGACGAAATTAGAAGTCCGGCAGTTGGTCAGGCGGCCGTGATATATGACGGTGATTACGTCGTCGGCGGAGGAACGATTTCAAGGGTGCTGTAACGGAAAGCAGCTTGACAAAAAATTTCTGAGCCGGTAGAATTTCCTGTTCGGAAACAAAAACTTTTCAGGAGGTTTAACCGCATGGCCAGAAGGCAAATGGTTTACGGCATCAATGATACGCCCCCGTTATTCATAACTCTTCTATCAGGAGCACAGCACGTATTAACCCTCTTCGGTTCAACAACACTAGTCCCGCTGATATTCGGCCCCGCAATGGGGATGGACGCGTTGCAAATAGCCTCGCTCATCTCCTGCGTTTATTTCGGAATGGGAGTAGCGACACTCATTCAGACAAGCAAAAAGCTCGGTTCAGGACTTCCAATCGTTCAGGGATCGAGCTTTTCTTTTATCCCATCAGTCATGACCGTCATCGCGCTCTACAAAGCAGGCGGCCCAGCTGAAGTAATGCAGTACATGGGCGGCGGTTTAATCGTCGGCGGAGTATTGCTCTCGGTAATCGGTTACAGCAGAATCGTCGGCGTAATCCGCAAGGTCATCACCCCCGTTGTAATTGGCCCCGTCATAATGGCAATAGGCTTCTCGCTCGCAGGAACAGCAGTTCAGGGAAACGCAGCGAATTATTGGCCCGCATCACTCGGAGTAGTCGTGCTAATATTCCTTTTCAGCCTCGTGCTCAAGAACAAGTACATCAACATCTTCGCTATACTCCTTGCGATTGTTGTTACGTACTGCGTCTGTCTTGCGCTCTCGATGAACGGAATATTCGGCCCTGAGCACCCCGCATACATCAACCTTGACACTGTGAATCAGGCATCATGGCTAAGAGTTGGAAGCCTTGAGGAGCTTAAGGGACTGGTCTTCCCTTGGGGAATGCCTAAGTTCAGCCTCATGGCTATTGCGGCACTTCTTGCGGGTTTCTTCGCTACAATGATAGAGTCAATCGGCGACTATCATTCAGTCTCGTATGCTTCCGGCGTTGACGACCCTGACTCGGAGACAATAAGCAGAGGCATCGGTGCTGAAGGTCTATGCTGTGCGCTTTCGGGAGTTTTCGGCTCGGTCGGAACAACGTCATACACTGAGAACATCGGACTAATCGGGCTTACGGGAGTTGCTTCAAGGGTCGTAGTGAGGACTGGAGCGGTCATACTGATCCTCATGAGCTTTGTCGGAAAACTCAGCGCGTTAATCGCAACGATGCCTTCACCAATAATCGGAGGAGCATACATCGCACTCTTCGGGACAATCGGCGCAATGGGCATTCAGGTTCTAATGAGGGCTGACATGTCGAGCCAAAGGAACATTCTCATAATCGGCTTCGCGTTCTTGATGGCATTGGGATTGCCGGGCTGGGTCGAGGCTAATCAGGCGATATTCATGAACGATGCACAGAGCCAGTTCATGCACACGCTCGGCGGAATGATCTGGGCAGTCCTAAAGACACCGATGGCGGTTGCGGGAGTTTGCGCGGCTATCTGCGACTCTCTTGTTCCGGGAACTGACGAGGAACGCGGAATTAACGTTACACCCAGAGGGATATAGATTCTCGAATGCCCCCGATGATGTGTCGGGGGGTTTTTGTTGGCTAAGTTGAACGCAAAGGAGTGTACTATGCCTGAGGCTTTCCGGCTATTTTAGCGTTGTTCTCCTCGATTAGACGCCGAACGTCCTCAAGCGTTATTGACGGGGTAGGTTTCACCCATTTCTGTGCCGATTCTTTCACTTTCGGCCAGGAGACAAACAAGCCAATCGCTACAAGCCATAGATATATCCCGTTCCGTAGGTCATCTATCCTGCTCGATAATGCGACATAATTCCCGTCTATTCGCTTGTCAAGCCCGTCCATGCGCTTGTCTAACCCGTCTATTCGCTTGTCCAGCCCTTCTACGCGAGCAGACAAGTTCGCAACCGTTTGATTCAGGTTATTCAATCCATCGTCAATTTTGTCCAGCCTCTGAAGGATGCTCTGCATGTAAACCTCGAATACGTCCTTGCGCACATACACATCGTCAGACACTGCCCCATAACTCACTGTTCCAAACATTAGCAACTGTATCGAAACCAATACATACACTTTCTTCATGGCATATCCCTCCCGTCAAATTCTTGTCAGGAAAATTCTATCATGCTTCGTTTTGGTATACTATTCGGAAAATTTTTAAGCTGGAAGTGCATTAACGTTGCTGAAAAAATTACGTTTCGTCTTTCTCGCCGCCGCTCTGTCGTGCCTGTCATCTGTGGCTTTTGCCGCACCTAAAGTTATCCTCGATACTGACATGGCTTATCTCAATGATGACGCTCTCGCTATGTTCGTTCTCACTCAGGCAGACAACGCTGGAATGCTCGATCTTATCGGCGTAACTACCGTCGGCGGAAACGTCTTCGTACCTGAAGCTACAACCGCAACTCTGCGTCAGCTTGAACTCATTGGAAGGCACGATATTCCCGTGTATCAAGGAACTGACGAACCGTTAGCTGGCTTCAGGAACATGCGCGAAGAAGCAAGGCTCTATGGAATGCCCATCTTCTGCGGAGCTTACTGGGACTTCTCTCATGACGACTTCACTGACCTCTCAAAGCGTTCAAGACATTACCTCAAGCTGAATAACGTGCCTCCTTACGGCTACCCTGAGACTAGAGCTAAGGAGCTTCCAGCTTGGGACTTCATCATTGAGAGCGTCAAAGAAAATCCCGGAGAAGTAACAATAATGGCCGTCGGAGCAGCAACTAACATCGCCACTGCACTGAGGAAATACCCCGCACTCGCTGAAAATGCCGCAGGGATAATCTACATGGGCGGTGATATTGACGTTCCGGGAAACGCTACTGCCGCCGCTGAAATGAACTGGTTCTACGATCCGGATGCGATAAAGCTCTGTCTCTCCGCTAACTGGAAGAAGCAAACTATAGTCCCCGATGACCTCTCACGACACATCAGACTAACTCAGGCTTTCTATGACCGTCTCGCCAAGAACAACAACAACTCAATCACAAAGCTGATACTCTCAGGAAGCAAGACTTTCACGATAGATGAGGCTCAGTACGTTTGGGATGTATTAGTCCCAGTGATATTCCTGAAACCTGAAATCATCACTGACCTTCAGGAACGTTATATCACCGTCGATGAAAGACCCGGCCTCAACTCAGGACGAGCCGTGTCTTGGAGTCAGCAGTCAAACAACGACATTAAGACAGGAAAGGGTTTCCCTGAGGGCGTTAGGAAAGCTGACATCGTTATGGGAATAGATGCTACGGCGTTCTGGGACTTCTATGTTCATATGCTCACATTTAAGTCAATGGTATACTAGTCGGAAAATTTGAAGCAGGGAGTGTATTAACGTTGCAGAAAAAGTTACGTGTCGGCGTTCTCGGTGCTACTGGAATGGTCGGACAGAGATTTATCCAGATTCTCCACAATCATGAGTGGTTCGATGTCAAGGTAATCGCAGCTTCTCCAAACAGCAAAGGCAAAACTTACGCTGAGGCTATGCAGGGACGATGGCTTCTCGATGAGCCTATCCCCGAAAACGTCAAAGGCATGATTCTCCGCGATGTCAATGATGTGAAGGGTATTGCTGACGATGTGGATTTCGTTTTCAGCGCGGTCAACCTCACGAAAGATGAAATTCGCAAAATTGAGGAAGATTACGCACGCACTGAGACCCCAGTAGTCTCCAACAACTCGGCCCACAGATGGACACCAGATGTCCCCATGATTATCCCAGAAATTAACCCAGAACATGCCGAAGTCATCCAGTATCAGAAGAAGCGTCTCGGAACTTCACGCGGTTTCATCGCCGTAAAGCCCAACTGCTCAATACAGTCATATGCTCCGGCGTTCGCGGCTTGGAAAGAGTTTGAACCTTACGAGGCAATCGTTACCACGTATCAGGCAATCTCAGGCGCAGGTAAGAATTTCAACACGTGGCCGGAAATGGTCGGGAATGTCATCCCCTACATCGGCGGCGAGGAAGAGAAGTCCGAGAAAGAACCCCTCCGTATCTTCGGGCACATCGAAAACGGAGCAATCGTCCCAGCAAATGAACCGGCAATCTCAGCGCAGTGCATAAGGATTCCTGTTCTCTATGGACATACAGCTGCGGCTTTCGTTAAGTTCAGGAAGAAGCCAGAAAGCAAAGAGCAGTTAGTCAGCCTTCTCAACAATTTTGCAGGCATTCCTCAGCGCGAAAAGCTACCCACAGCTCCATCACAGTTCATAAAGTACATGGAAGAAGATAACCGTCCGCAGGTTGCTCTTGACGTGAATTACGAGGGCGGTATGGGCGTTACCATCGGAAGATTGAGACCCGACACCGTTTATGACTGGAAATTCGTCGGGCTCTCGCACAACACTCTGAGGGGTGCGGCTGGCGGTGCTGTTGA
>JAFRSL010000110.1 GCA_017427625.1 Synergistaceae bacterium
CGCAATCCCGTAATCGCCTACGGAACAATCACGTGGGACAACGGAAACATCGACATCGCGCCCGAAACCGTATACCTCAAGAGCTATCCATACGACACAGGAGAAGACAGCCATGTATGAGCTAGTTCAGGTTACGGAGCAGACATACTACATTCAGAGTCCGGCAAAAATCGGTCTCGTAAAACTTGACAGCGATAACGTCTGCCTCATTGACAGCGGGAACGACAAGGAGGCCGGCCGAAAAGTCAAGAAGCTCCTCGACGCTAATGATTGGCATCTTTCCGCAATCTACAACACACACTCAAACGCTGACCACATAGGCGGCAACAAATACCTTCAGTCAAACACGGGCTGCAAGATATATGCCCCCGATGTCGAATGCGCTTTCACACGTCATACAGTCCTTGAACCTTCGTTCCTTTACGGCGGCTGCCCAATGAAGGAATTACGGCACAAGTTCCTCATGGCTCAGGAAAGCGACGCTGAATATCTCACCTCTGAAGTCCTCCCCGAAGGCTGGGAAATGATTGACCTTCCCGGACACTTCTTCAGCATGGCCGGATTCAGGACGAATGACGATGTTGTGTTTCTTGCTGACTGCCTTTCGAGCCGTGAGACACTCGAAAAGTACCGCATAACATTCATCTATGACGTTGGCGCATACCTCTCGACCCTTGAGACTGTGAAGGCTATGAATGCCCGCGTATTCATTCCTTCACATGCAGAGCCTACAGAAGACATCTCAGGCCTCGCGCAGTACAACATTGACACAGTGAATGAAGTCGCAGGAAAGATAGTCGAAATTTGCCGGACACCCACAAATTTTGAGCGCATACTTCAAGTTTTGTTCACCGAGTACGGACTGATCATGAACTTCGAGCAGTATGTTCTCGCAGGAAGCACAGTGCGTTCGTATCTCTCATGGCTAAAGGACAACGGCAGGTTGAGCGCGTACTTCGAGGACAATATTCTCCTCTGGTCATCGGAGGGCTAACTATGCACCCGACATTGTTTCACGTATTCGGCCTGAGAATCGACACTTACAGCGTGATATGGTTCATAGCCTTGTCGGTCGCAATATTATGGGTGATAAAGCGTCTCCCTCTCTACGGGCTTGACGAGTACGAGTCGCGCAAAATCATGGCCGTGTCGTTCTTCTTCATGTTGCTGGGCGCAAGATCATTCGAGTATATCCAGCACTGGAAGCAATACATGGCCAACCCCTCGCTTTTCCTCGACATAAATCGCGGTGGCGTTCATGAGTTCGGAGCAGTCTCTGGGGCGTTCCTTTCGGCTCTCATTATGTGCATGTTCTCGCGGAAAGTCTCATTCTCTCGCTTATGTGATGCTGCTGCACCTCCCGCAATCCTTGCAATCACTATCGGCCGATGGGGATGTTTCATGAACGGATGCTGTGTTGGCATTAGGACAAAATCATTCTTGGGCGTTCATTTCCCTTTCGACAGGGCTGGGATATTAAGGCATCCGGTGCAGATATATTACTCGGTCATAGCATTGGTGATTGTCGGGGTATTGCTTGCTGTCGAAAAGCGTGTTCTCCCCAGACAGAAGGGCGAGCGACATTATTCGGTGATTGCTCCTCTTGCCATCATTCTATATTCGATGATGAGACTTGTTGTCGCACCGCTTAGAAATCATGCCATAATGGCACGGCTAATTTCACGCTCTATGACTTACAGAGGGGTTATGATTGCATTGCCGTTAATGAGTTTGTGGCTTGCTTATAGCCTGAGTAAGCTGAAAACCGTTCATGAAGTAACCACAATTCGCCGTTAAAATAAAAGGCTGTAAAAATTCATAGGAGGTTACAGAATTATGAGAACAAGAAAGATTCTAGCGTTCACACTCGCGTTCATACTCACGGTATCAGGGAGCGCATTTGCCCTCTCGCCGTTCAGCACAAGCCAGTCGAATCCAATCGTCCCAATCGTCAAGAGGGCTTCGGTTGCCGTCGTAAATATCGACGTTGAGAAGACAGCAAGGCGTTCCGTCCCATCGTTCCCGTTCGATGATGATCCGTTCTTCAAGCGTTTCTTCGGGGACAGCTTCAAGGAGTTCACGCGCTCAGTCCCAATGAAGGGCAGAGGCTCAGGCTTCATCGTCAGCAAAGAAGGCCAGATACTCACGAACAATCACGTTGTTGACGGCGTTGACAAGATCACGGTGTCATTACAGCTTGAGGACGGAAGCAAGAAGACCTACCCAGCAAAGATTCTCGGCAATGACCCGACATATGACCTTGCCGTGATAAAGATCGAGCCTGACGGTAATCTTCCTGTCCTTGAACTCGGAGACTCTGACGCTGTTGAAGTCGGTGAGTTCGTCGTCGCAATCGGAAACCCCTACGGCTTCGAGCATTCAGTAACAGCCGGAGTAATCAGCGCGAAGAACAGGAGCATTCACGCGCAGGACGTTAACTTCGACGATTTCCTCCAGACTGACGCGGCAATCAATCCCGGAAATTCCGGCGGGCCTCTCCTCAACATGGCCGGTGAAGTCGTCGGAATCAACACGGCGATTATCCCTTACGCTCAGGGCTTGGGGTTCGCAATTCCCGTCAACAAGGCAAAGGAAATCATGGGCGACCTCGTATCGTTCGGACGTGTAAAGCGCGGCTGGCTAGGCGTAAGCGTCAGGGGAATCACTCCCGAAATGGCGAAGGCTTACGGCGTAACTGGGAGTGAGGGCGCGATGATCAACGATGTCTTCAAGGGCGACCCTGCGGACAAAGCCGGAATCAAGCGCGGTGATGTCGTCGTCGAACTCAACGGCAAGAAGGTCAAGGACGCTAATGATTTCGTGTCGAAGATAAGGACATTAGCACCCAACTCGATAGCGAAACTTCAGGTTGTCCGCAAAGGAAAGAAGATGACGTTCAACGTAAAGCTCGCCGAACGAAACAGCAAGGGCGACGGAAGCATCGAGAGTTCGGAAAAAAAAGAAGTCAACGCCGGAAAGTCAGACAGTATTAACGCGCTCAGGGACTTTGGGATTTCGAGGGTCTCACCGCTAACTGAGTCACTGAGACGTCAGTACAGAATCAACTCGGACAGTGAGGGCCTCGTCATCACGGAAATCGACAAGGACTCTCAGGCATCGGCTGACGGTGATATTCGCGAGGGCGATCTCATCATTGAGGTGAACGGCAATGAAGTGAAGTCGGCTTCTGACCTGTCGAAAGCTGTCGGTGATGACAACTCGATCGTACTCATGATTGAGCGCGAGGGTTCAACATACTTCCTCATGGTGAGCAAGGGCAGTATTCCGGAGAAGTAGAAGTGTGAAAACGCGGGCGGGATTCCTCATTAGGGTCCCGCTTTTTGTTACTCACGTTTAAGCCTCACAGTGAAACACGTACCCTCACCCTTTTTGCTGACGGCTGAAATCTTCCCGCCGTGAGCCTCGACAGTAGCCTTCACGATTGCAAGTCCGACACCGCTTCCTCCCGTTATCCTCGTCCTCGACTCATCAGCTCTCCAGAAACGCTCGAAAATGTTGGGCAAGTCCTCCGGCGAAATTCCAATCCCAGTGTCAGCAATCTCAATTACAGCCTCATCATTGTCAGCATAGAGCCTCAGACTCACAGTTCCTCCAGCGTCAGTGTATCGCAGTGCATTGGACAGCAAGTTGTCGGTTACGTGCCTGAACTGTTCGCGGTCAATCTCGCAGGTTACGTCCTCAAGTTCCGCCGTCAATGTGATTCCTGACTTTACGAAAACTGGTGAGAAACTTTCAACGACGTTCCCCAAAAATTCCCGCATGTCTGTGATCTCGGTGCAAAGCCTCAAAGTCTCGCCCTCAATCCGTGAGAGTGCGTCAACTTTCCCGATGAGTTCGGCAAGACGAGTCATCTCGTTCACGCAGAGTGTCAGACGTTCGGGAGTAGGTTCAAGAATCCCGTCAGCAATCGCCTCAATCTGTGTCCTCGTTACAGTGAGAGGAGTCCTCAATTCATGGGCAACGTCAATCATCAATCTCCTTCGCAACTTCTCCTGACCGGCAAGCGATCTCCCCAAGTCCTCAACCCCTCGCGTCAATGCGTCAAGCTCACGTATACCGACTGGTTTTGCCTCCTCATGAACATCATATTCACCACGTGCAATATTCTTCGTCCTTTCAATCGCAGCGATTACAGGGCGGCTAAGTCTTCCTGCGACAATGTATCCAGCTCCACAAGCACAGAGTATCACAACGAACGCACCCGCAAGAGTGTAACTCACAAGGTAGCTAAGGAATGATGTCTCGTATCGCCCTGATGGAATCCTTCGCTCAATCTCAAGGCTTCCCTTGTTCATCGCAAGTTTTATTGTTATGTGTTCGGTCTCGGAATCAGGCGGCTGAGGCTCATTCTGTGAGCTGTGAGTCCTTCGCGGCATTTGAAGAGGACGTAACGTGTAGACTTCGCGCCCGTTAAGATCGATGAGGGTGATAATCATTCCTGCCCATTGCGGAGCTGGCCGCAAAATGTCCATGACACGCCGACGTTTCCAGACCCCTCCTTCTTCATCGTAGAGTGCCGACAAAGACTCGCCCAAGTTCTCGAGGTCAGCCTGCCTTCGCTGAATCTGATAATTCCTGAAAGCCTCGACGCTGAACTTAACGCCCAAAATCGGGACGACAATTCCCGACACTACAGCGAGTATCACATATAGCATCAGGAAATGAGAGCGCAACGATTTACTTCTCATCGTCAAACCTGTAACCAAAGCCGTAGATTGTCTTAATCCAGCCGTTTTCGTGGCCAGGCTCGGCGAGTTTCTTGCGGAGATTCTTGATGTATGTGTCGATAGTCCTGTCGAAACCGTCATAGTCATCGCCCAAAGCATTGCGGATAATCTCGTCCCTTGACCATGTGCGGATGGGTCTTGATGCGAGTGTCGAGAATATCAGGAACTCGCTCTTTGTTACGGGGATAGGCTTCCCGTCCTTGCGAATCTCAACGCGTTCGGGGTCAATCTCGATCCTTCCGTCGGCGCATACTCCTGCGGCTATGTTGTCGCGTGTTGCTGACGGTCTTAGCTGCGCGCGTATTCTTGCCATTAAGACGCGGGGGCTGAAAGGTTTTGCGACGTAATCATTCGCTCCTGTGTCGAGGCCATAGACGACATCAGACTCGCCTGTTTTCGCTGTGAGCATGATTATTGGGACGCTTGATTTCTCACGTATCCTCCGGCAGACTTCCTCGCCTGAAAGTTTGGGGAGCATGAGATCAAGAATGACGAGTGAAATATCCTCGCGGTCAAAAATCTCAAGGGCTGTCATTCCGTCCCCTGCGGTGATTGTGTCGTAACCATCACGCTTTGCATATGCGCTGACGACTTCGGCGATTGGTGCTTCGTCTTCAACAATTAGAATTTTCACGATAGAAATTCTCCTTTCACAAGAATTATAAATTGATTTCATACCTCGTTCACATTCAGAGACTATTCTATCAGCGTTGAAGGAAGGAGGCACAACAAAATGAAATCGAAGAAAATCGTAACAGCATTGATGATAGTAACAGCAGGAAGCGCGTTAATCGGAGCAAGTTCGGCAAATGCAGCGGAAAAGGTAGAAGCAGCTTTCAGGCATCACAGGGACATGCCGCCTCCGCACGAATGGAGAGAGCCGCCTCATCACAGAGGGCCTGGAAGAGACGCACCGCCTCCGCCGCACGGAGGACCAGGAGGAAGACCGCCTCATGAATGGAGAGAGCCGCCTCATCGTGGAGGACCGGGAAGAGATGCGCCGCCTCCGCCGCATGGAGGACCAGGAGGACCAGGAGGACACATGCCTCCTCCGCCACAGGGAGGACCGGGAGGGCCAAGAGGAAA
>JAFRSL010000111.1 GCA_017427625.1 Synergistaceae bacterium
CCCCGCTGAAGCACTCAACATAACAGTTGCGGGCTACACTCACACGATTGACCTCACGGCATTGAGGGACGTTACGGCTGACGACAAGATAATGGCCGATGACATTGTGAAGTTCGTGAACGCGAGAATGCAGGACTACGACGTTCAGGCGGAAATCAACAAGGACGGCGAGTTCATGATGTGGTCGCCGAGAGGATACTCAGTGCAGGCTGAATTTATGGAGAAGAAAGATAGTAGCTATCCTCTCGACTATAGGAATTTTACTGCACCATCAGCGATAATAGATGTCGCTGGGAAAAGGTACACTATTGATCTGTCAGGAGCTACAGACGCTGACAGCAGGAAAGATGCAGTCATTGCGGCCTTCAAGAACACAGGCATTACGGCAGAAGCGGATGAAAGTGCAGGGACTATATCATTCAAGGACAAAGCAGGAAATACACTGAGTGCTGAAATCTCGTACCTTTCAGGAAAAACTTCGGAATTTCTCGGCACTGGCACATCCACAAGGAGCTACTATCGCGGAGGCTACAACCTTGAGGCCAGCGCAACGACACGCGGAATTGTCGGTGGATTCTACGATGACGGAATACACGCGCAGAACGCAACAATTAGGAGCGGCGCAAACACGATGAAGCAAAACGGCTTCGGGGTAATAAACGACATAATTGCGGCGGTTGAAGCTGGAAACAGGGATGATATTGCTGACAAGATGCTCCCAAGAATCGACGACTTCATCAGCAACATTCTCTCAGTCATGGCCGAGAACGGGGCATTACAGGCGCGCTACAACTACAACAATGAGCGTCTTGTTGCGGAGAACGCGGTAATGGACGAGCAATACGACGATGTTGCGAAGATTGACCCGGCTGACGCAATTTCACAGCTCATGATTGCGGATTACATGTATCAGGCGAATTTGGCGGTAATTTCACGGTTGATTCAGCCGAGCTTGCTTGACTTCCTTCACTAACGGAGACAGTCTTCATTGCAAAAATCACCCCCTCGCCATGAATGGCTCTCTCTGGAAAAAGAACCCCCTCGCCAGCAAGCTGGCCCTCTCCCCCTTCTCAGGGGGCGTTATTTTTTGCCTCCCTTGCTAAGGGGAGGTGCTGAGTGAAACGAGGCGGAGGGGTTAGGCTTCACCATCTATCAGCTATTTTTTGTGCCTCACGATTTCAGAATGGAAAAAGTAATTTACCACAACAGGCGGGGCGTCAAACGGTCTCTCCATGCTGTCATCATTGCGGACATATGGCAGACCATTTCTCTCACAGTAATCCCTCATCATCTCATCAAGTTCGTACCAGTAAGATAAATTCTTGGCGTTGTAGATTTCGTGATACAGTTCCGAAAGCTCCGGGTGTCTCTCCCGAATCCAATTCATTACAGTTGCACGGTAATTTCCCCGCAAGTTGAGATTCTCAAGCCACACAAGATTGCAGTAATCCCTAGCTCGTTCGATTATTGCGGGAACGTCCGTAATTCCCGGAAATATTGGCGAGATGAAACATGTCGTCCGTATTCCAGTGGCGTGAAACTCCCTCATTGCCGACAATCTCCGCTCAATGCTGACGGCTCTGTCCATCTCAGCGCGGAATGACTCGTCAATCGTGTTGATGCTCCATGAGACTCTAGCGTTAGGGAAAGTTGCTATGAGGTCAATATCTCGCAGAACCAAGTCCGATTTCGTTGCTATGCTGATTCTCACGTTATGCCCCTTCAATTCCTCAAGAAGCCGGCGCGTCCGACAATATTCCTCCTCTAACGGCTGATATGGATCTGTTACCGAGCCTATGAAAATCTCAACGCCCGAGTACTTCTCAGGATTACGAATCTCCGGCCATGTCTTAACGTCAACAAAACTCCCCCATTCTTCGGGGTGGTTCGTAAAACGCTTCATGAATGAGGCATAGCAGTACATGCAGGAATGCTCACAGCCCACGTAAGGATTCGCCGAGTACGCCGCGACTGGAAGGTTCGATTTCGTGAGGATCGATTTTGTGCTTATAATTCGAGTACTACACATGTTACTTTGTCTTTTTCTCCTTGAAATTTCGTCAATCTTAGCACATACTATCGGCCATGAAGAAATTAGAACGCTCATTTTACGAAAGAGATGCTTGCACGGTTGCCTATGAACTAATCGGGAAGGTCCTTGTCCACGACTCTTGCGAGGGTAGAACATCAGGAATCATCATTGAGGCTGAGGCTTACAGAGGCCCGGAGGACAAAGCCGCCCACAGTTACGGGGGAAGGAGAACTGCTCGCACCGAGATCATGTTCCATGAGGGAGGACTCGTGTATGTCTACCTCATTTACGGAATGCACTGTTGCTTCAACGTTACCGCGAGCGTCGTGGGGAAACCTGAAGCTGTCCTTATACGTGCGCTTGAACCCATTGAGGGTATCGACATTATGACGTCAAGGCGGGGAACTTCACGGGTTAAAAGTCTCTGCAACGGGCCGGGAAAATTATGTCAGGCTATGGGGATAACTCGTGAGCATTACGGGGCTGACCTCTGCGGGAATGAGATCTATATTGCTGACGAGGGATATGATTTTCCTGTCGAGACTTCCAAACGTATCAACATAGATTATGCTGAAGAATGCAGGGATTTCTTGTGGCGTTACATTCGAGCAAGCGCAAAAGTCATTCCGTCATAAATGCACTTGCTCCTCATGAGAACAGCCCTCTCTCCCGCACAGAGAACACACGCCCTCTCGCAGACGTTATCAGTCCCCGTGAACTTCCTCACAGTCTCAGAAGACGAAAACTCCCCCTTCAATGCCTGAAGCTCAACAGCACTGAACGTAACGAGCGGGATATTATGACGTTCAGCAAAAACTTTCATGGCCGGTTCGTCTTTCTTGATGTCAATCGTTGCAAGAGCTTTCAGACTGAGAACGCTCACCCCCGCGCCGTTGAGGAAATCCATTGCTGAATGTTCAAATTCCGCAGAGTCAACTCCGCGATTACAGCCCGCCCCAAGAACTAGCACTCTCGGCCTCAGCATCAGAGTTACAGGAAAAGGAGCAGGGATATTCTCCCACGTTACAGCGACTCCAACATCACCGCCCTCAAGAACCCGCGATGATACATTCTTGATGACATTGGGATTCTCGATGACACAATCATTTTTAACCGCCCATTCATCAATAGCAGGAAGGTTATTCACGTCCGTAGCCGTCGTTATTACTGGGACAGCATGAAGGAAGCCCGCAATTTTCCGCGCGATTTCATTCGCACCGCCAACATGGCCGGAAAGTATGGGGATCACGAACTTCCCCGCTTCGTCAGCAACAATCACAGCAGGATCGCTCATCTTGTCTCTTACGTGTGGAGCAATCGCACGCACGGCAATCCCGCAAGCCCCAACGAACACAATCGTCCCCGCCCGCCGGAAAATTTTCCCAGCCCATTCAGTCAGTGAGCCATCAATAGCCCTAACTCCATCGCGCGAAATCCTCTCAGGCGCAAAAACGTCCCCGCCCAAAAATCCCGCTATCCTAAGCGCAAGTTCAACGCCCCGTTCAGTGAATGCTGCTATTGCGGTATTCATGGGTGAATTTTTTATCGTAAAGTTTTGACTGTGAGCCTTTGTTGTCATTCAGGAAGTTGCCCGCAAGAATTATCGCAGTTTTCGTGATTCCCTGCGAAAGTTCAGGAAGAGTCGAAAGTGTCCCGCGAATCACAACCTCGTCCGGCCATGATGCGCGGTAAACCAGAGCTGCCGGAGTGTCATCGTCATATCCGCCCGCAATGAGTTCTGAGCATACGGTCTCGCACATTCCCGCCGAAAGGAACACCGCGATTGATGCGCCATGTTCTGCGAGAAGTTTCAGCCCTTCGCGTTCCGGGACTGGGGTGCGCCCTTCAGCCCGCGTTACGATTAGCGTCTGAGTCCCGCCCGCTATCATGTACTCGGTTTTGAGTGCCGACGATGCAGCAAATAGTGAGCTTACTCCCGGAACAACCTCGAACGGGATACCTTTTTCGCGCAAAATATTCATCTGTTCGCGGACAGCCCCGAAAATTGCGGGGTCGCCCGAATGCAGCCTCACTGTTATTATTCCCCGTTCGTGTCCCTCAACGAGAAGCCCTGTAATCTCCTCTAGCGTCATTGATGAGCTGTCGAAAATCTCGCACCCATCACGCGCATATGCACTCAGAATTTCAGGGTTGACCAGAGAGCCGGCATAGATGATTCTTCCGGCACTCCTGAGAATTTCCGCACCCCTTACAGTGATCAGGTCAACAGCTCCCGGCCCTGCACCGATGAAGTAAATCATATTTCCACCACATCGAGGCCGAATTTCCGCGCAAGCTCCTCACATTCCGCAAACTTGTACATTAGGGTAGCTTTGTCGTGCGAGTCGCTGGAGAG
>JAFRSL010000112.1 GCA_017427625.1 Synergistaceae bacterium
CTTCAACGAAAACTGCGCTCCAACCGATGTTACTGGCTGAAGTCGTCTTACATCTTCTCCATAGGCGTAAATTCCCGTAGTCCATACGGTACATTATGTTCTTTTATCTGACTCAGGCACTTGGTTTTCGTCTCCTGAGTTTCGTTACTCTGAGTGTAGTTGCTCACTTTTTTTAGAATATTTTACCACAAACTATAGAGGCGGGAGACTTCTTGCGCATTATGTTAAAGCATTCAGGGAAACCTCGAAGAACTCAAAGAATTTAGGTATTGCCATAAAATTATCTCCTCCGTTTCGCTGTCACTGCTGCTTTGGGCGAATGACGGTTATTTCTTGATTTGAAGCCGAATATTTCAGGAGAAGATTTTCCCTGCGCACGTATTTTGTCTTCGAGTTCGCTGGAATTTTCACGGATAAAGTCAGCCTGAGAGTCATTAAGCCTCTTGAGAAAAATTATTCTGTACTCCCAATCGTGAGGGCATGGCCTGGTTATTGTTTCCGGCTTCTTTGCCATTCGCTCGACTTCTATCACATCACCGTCGTCAGCCCTATATTTCTTCGTTATCTTCACGAGCTTGTATGTTATGGTCTTACCTTTGTTCTTATCATGGAGCGTGCATAGCACAAGATATTTCGGCCCTTTGTAACCTTCCTGCCTCTGTCGGGAAATATCTTCATGAGCTGCCTGCCAAGTAAGATATTTATTGTGAGCAGTGTCGTCAGGGTCATATTCGGGGTTGGTTTTTCTGGGGAAAAGTTCGGCTACGATCCAATTAAACGCTCTTCCGTCTTCATCCTGAGAATATGTACTGAGCGATACTATATCAATCCATTTTCCCTTAGTATTTACAGATTTTACGACATCTCGCACAACGAACACCGCTGCCGATTCTCCGCTTTCTATATAGCGTATATAATCAGCATCATGTTTCCATTCATTATTGCTCAAAGTCATCGCTCCTCTTTATCATGTTGATAGCGTTTATATTCTATATTATTGCATAATTGAATGAACAAGTTACATCTCAAAAATCGACATAATGGTGTAAACTTTAGCCCAACAAAAATTTCACAGGAGGAATCACAATGAGCAAGAAAGGTATCACAAGTTCCCTTCCGTTTAAGCTGATAGTCGCCCTCTTCTTGGGAATGATAATCGGCTTCTGGCTGTCATCAATTCACGGCAGTTCCCTTTGCACCGCGCTCCTCAACATCATCGTAACCGTACACTACATAGCCGGCCAATTCCTGAACTTCTGTGTCCCCCTCATCATCATAGGCTTCGTAGCTCCCTCAATCACACGAATGGGCACGAACGCTTCACGAATGCTGCTCCTCGCACTAACCCTCGCTTACGTCTCATCAATAGGCGCGGCATTCTCGGCAACAGCGGCAGGTTACGCGATAATCCCGATGCTTAACATTGCATCGGCTGTTGGGGGACTTAGATCGCTTCCCGAAGTCATCTTCAAGCTCTCAATCCCGCAGGTAATGCCCGTAATGTCAGCGTTGTTCGTTTCCGTTCTCGTTGGACTTGCGGCGGCTTGGAACAGAAGCAAAACCACTATAGCCCTCCTTGAAGAGTTCCAGCAGATAGTCCTCAGCATAGTAACGAGATTCCTGATCCCCGTTCTTCCATTCCTGATTGGTACAACGTTCTGCCAGCTCGCGTATGAAGGCTCAATCACAGAGCAGCTTCCTGTCTTCCTCGTGATAATCCTCATCGTAATGGCCGGACATTATATCTGGATGGCACTGCTCTACTTCATCGCCGGAGCATATTCGGGGCGCAATCCTCTCAACGTCATCAAGAACTACGGCCCTGCTTACATGACGGCTGTCGGAACAATGTCGAGCGCGGCCACGCTTTCAGTTGCATTGACATGTGCAAAGAAGTCGGAACCTACTCTTCGTGATGACATGGTGAACTTCGGCATTCCACTCTTCGCGAACATTCACCTCTGCGGCTCGGTTATGACTGAGACATTCTTCGTCATGGCCGTCTCAAAGATACTCTACGGAGTTTACCCGACTGTTGGCAACATGATCCTCTTCTGCCTGTTGCTGGGAGTTTTTGCGATTGGCGCACCTGGAGTTCCGGGAGGTACGGTCATGGCATCGCTTGGACTGATTACGGGGGTTCTTGGGTTTGACGCGACCGGTACGGCATTGATGCTGACGATTTTCGCGCTTCAGGATTCGTTCGGGACGGCCTGCAATGTTACGACGGACGGAGCTTTGACGCTTATCCTCACTGGTTACGCTGAGAAACATGGAATCGGTGAGCAGAAACTTGAGAGCGTAGTGGGCTAATCGTGAATGACACCCGGGGTCTCAAAGCTCCGGGTTTTCGTATAAGAAGAAAGCTCAAGATAACCACACAATACACCACTTTTTGTGCCCGACATAAACACGCCTAATAACTCATAAAGTTTGGAAATAAGCATGGTATACTTCACAGACTACAAACGATGAATTTAAGGAAGGTGTACATTAAAGTTGAATGAAGCCATGCCCGTGTTGCGAATAGGGAAATACCAGCCTCGTTATCCTCTTATACAGGGCGGAATGGGAGTCGATATATCCGGGCCTAACCTGGCCGGAAATGTCGCAAAGAACGGAGGAATAGGGACGATAGCGAGCGTAGGATTAGCGCATGACTCGCCTCTTTTCCAGATAGAGAAGCACAACTATTTTGACGTGAACGAAATCGTAATCAAGGAAGCAATCGCCAAAGCAAAGTCAATCGCCGGGCCTGAAGGAATAATCGCCGTGAACTGCATGGTCGCTCTCACTGACTATGACAGGCAGGTACGTTCGTCGGCAGAAGGAGGGGCGCACATCATAATCTCAGGCGCAGGACTTCCCTTGAGACTTCCGGATTACACGAAGGACTTTCCAGATGTCGCGCTTGTTCCCATAGTATCGTCAGCAAAAGCAGCAAGCCTCATCACCCGCCACTGGGAGAAGAAGTATCACAGAGTCCCCGATGCTTTCGTCGTCGAGGAACCTGCAACAGCCGGAGGACATCTTGGAGCAATGACGATTGAGCAGGTCTACGATCCAGCATTGAGACTTGAGAACGCGTTGCCTGATGTCGTTCGCTATGTTCATGACGAGATGAAGAGCGACATACCAGTCATAGCTGCCGGAGGAATCTGGGACAGGTCGGACATTGAGCGTGTATTTGCGCTTGGTGCTAAGGGCGTACAGATGGGTACGAGGTTCGCTTGTACTGTTGAAGGTGATGCGTCGGACAGGTTCAAGCAGGCGTATATTGACGCAAAGGAAGAGGACGTTGTTCTGATTCACAGTCCTGCGGGATTGCCGGGAAGAGCGATAAAGAATCCGTTCGTCGCGAAATACCTTGAGGGTGAAGTCGAGAGCAAGCCGTGTTTTGCGAACTGCCTGAGTCATTGCCGCTACAGGAAGACGAAGGAGACGTTCTGCATTGCGGCGGCACTGGTTGATGCTCAGGTTGGTAACTGGGAGACGGGACTGTTCTTCTGCGGTTCAAACGTCGTGAAGGTGAACAAGGTCGAAAGAGTTGCTGATATAATCTCGGAGCTTTTCGAGTAAAAAGGGAAGCCCCCCTTGCTTTGACGGCGAGGGGGATTTTTGTGCGCTAATGCTTCTTGAGTGAGATTGCGAGTCCTGCGAGGAATGTCAGGCCTGAGAGGATGAATGCGCCTGAGAGAGCGTTACAGCCGCCACCGCCGCCCCTCTCGATGTATTGAATCTCCGGCGAAGGTTCACGCGACACGACAATGACAGTTTCACGCGAGATGACAGTCGACACCACAGAGACAGGATACGGGGCAGGGTATGGTACTGGGTATGGTTCTGGCGACACAACTTCTTCGATTGAGACAACTTCTTCGATGGATACGACTTTTTCGATTGACACAACATCAACCGAAACCGTAAGAGGTGTGAAGAAGTTATCCGGGTCAGGAACGATAGCAACCTTCATGTCAGCCGAAATATCCGCCGAACCCGTGTATCCCGTGTCGTAGGTGTAGACGACTTTCATCGGCATCTGCGCGAAACTTGCTGTGCCGTCGTCCATGAACGATGTCAGGATTTCGCCGCCTGCTGACGTGTATGCTTTGAGGCTTGTGATTTCGGTGAAGTCAGAGCCAACGTAGTCCTTCATGTCTGTGCGGTATGGCATACTGTCAGGGGAGTATTTGACTGTCAGCTTTGCGATCTCGGTCATGACTCCTGAAGCGCCGGTTTGAAGGTTGGAGAGGAGGGGGTTGTGGCTGAGGTCGAGGGTAGCGATGTCGTTGCTGTAGCA
>JAFRSL010000113.1 GCA_017427625.1 Synergistaceae bacterium
ACATTCAGAAGTTACAGCCGACATACAGGCTCTTGATGGGCATACCAGGAAGAAGCAGCGCGCTACTCATTGCGAGACGCTACGGAATGCCGGAAAGTGTCCTGAGACTCGCGCAGGGTGAACTCGATTCGCGTGAAGTTACGGCAGAGGACATAATGAGCGAGTTGAATGAACGCAAAGCAGCACTCGACACAGCAGAACGTGAGGTACACACGGCCATGAAGGAAGCTGAGGACTTGCGGAAAGCCTATCAGAACCGCGTAAAGGAAATCGACACTCAGCGCGACAAAATCATGCAGGCCGCAGACCGTAAAGCAGAGAAGTTCATCGCACAAGCCGAAGAAACCTCAAAGGAAATCATACGGAGCATTGAGGAGTCAGCAAGAGACATTGCACGGAAAGGCTACAACGTGAAACGAAGGGAACTCAAAACTTTACGCGGTGTTATCGACAAGCGGCACCAGAAGCGCACAGAGCGTGAGATTCAGAACAGCCCCAAACCTTTTGAGCCTGCACCGGGAGTTACGGCCATGATCGCGGGGAGTGGCATCGTCGGAATCATCAACGAGATTCGCAACGGACGCGCATACATGACAGCCGGGCCGATGAGTGTTGACGTTCCATTGAGCCAGCTCATCGCCACCGACAAGAAAGCTCAGGTTGCAACCCCACCGCAGGACACTACGAAGCTCCCAAGACCTGAGACAGTTCCGTCGTCAATAATGGTCCGTGGAATGCTGGTCGCTGAAGCAATGCCTTTAGTCGCAAGCTATCTCGATAAGGCTTACAGATCGAATCATTCCGTCGTTACCGTAATTCACGGGAGAGGCGAGGGAATTTTACGGCGGGAAGTCCACGCATTGTGCGCGAGGCTGAGTTACGTCAAAAGCTACAGGCTAGGCGTTGAGGGCGAGGGAGGCTACGGGGTTACGATTGTTGAGTTCAAGTGAGGCATTACATGATACAATGGCAAACAATAATCACTCACAAGAAGGAGGATTGAATCACAAAATGTACAAACCAGTACAAGTGAATAAAGATACATGGTGGCTCGGAGTTAATGACCATGAGACGGACATGTTTGAGTCTCTCTGGCCGTTGCCGCAGGGAGTCGCCTATAACGCGTACGCAGTTCTCGGAACAACAGCAACAGCAGCGATCGACACAGTGAAAGGCCCGTACCTTGATGACTATGTGAACAAGCTCACTCAGGCATTGGGACACAGGACGCTCAACTATCTCGTCGTCAACCACATGGAGCCTGATCACGCGGGACTAATCTCACAGCTAAAATCAATATGGCCTTCGCTGAAATTCATCGGCAACGCAAAGACTCTCCCGATGCTCAAAGGCTATCACGGGATTACTGAGGACGTTATAACCGTTAAGGACGGAGACACTCTTGACTTGGGCGGGCACGTTCTGAGATTCTTCACAGTTCCGATGCTTCATTGGCCGGAAAGCATGGTAACTTTCGACACTACAACGGGCGTTTTGTTCTCCAACGACTCATTCGGAGGATTCGGGGCGCATGAGGGCGGAATATTCGACGACGAGAAGAACCCCGAACGCTGGGAAGACGAGATGTTGAGGTACTACGCCTGCATAGTCGGGAAATACTCGAACATTGTGCAGGTCGCATTGAAGAAACTCGGCGCGCTCCCAATCACTAACATATTCCCCTCTCACGGTACACTCTTCCGCAAGGACATCAAGAAAGTCATCTCACTCTATGACAAATGGAGCAAGTACGAGGGCGAGAACGGTGCTGTCGTCGTCTACGGCTCAATGTACGGCAACACCCGCAAAATGGCCGAAGCTGTCTCAACAGGACTCGCAAAAGCAGGGATTAAGGACGTGAGAATCTATGACGTATCACGCACCGACCCTTCATATATTCTGAGGGACATCTGGAAGTTCAAGGGATTCGCGCTCATGGCCTGCACGTATAACACACAGTTATTCCCGCCTATGGAAGCACTCTGCTCGAAGCTCCTCAACCGTATGCCTAAGAACAAGATTCTCGGAGTCGCGGGAAGCTACTCATGGAGCAAGGGAGCATTGACGGCACTCAAGGATTACGCGGAGAAGAGCAAGTTACAGCTTGTAGGGCCGGAAGTCGAAGTTTACACCTCGCCGACCGCTGAGGACATGGAGAAACTCTGCGAGCTTGGCGCGAATTTGGGAGAAGCAATCCTGGCATGAGTGAGTACGTTACGAGGTCAAAGAGGAACAATGAGCTTTGGCTGACAGAATACAGCACCGACAATCTCAAGCTCTCAATGCGCGTAAAGAGCGTCCTTCATTCCGAGAAGACACCGTATCAAGAGCTTCTTATTGCTGACACATTCGAGTATGGTCGTACACTCATGCTTGACGGGGCATATCAGCTCACTGAACGGGACGAGTTCACATACTCTGAGATGATGGCTCATGTACCTATTTGCGCTCACCCTGACCCCAAGAACGTCATGATCATCGGCGGAGGAGACGGGGCAATAATGCGCGAGGTCCTGAAGCATGAATGCGTGAAGAAATGCACCCTCATCGACATTGACGAGAGAGTCATAGAGTCGTCGAAGAAGTATCTGCCATTTGCGGGGTGTTCGTTCGATGACGCGAGGGCTGACGTTAAGTGCATGGACGCAATGAAGTATATCCGTGAGACTGATGAACGCTACGACGTTGTTATCATTGACAGCACAGACCCTGTTGACTTTGCTGCGGGGCTGTTCCAGTCGGGATTTTACGCGGACTTGAAGCGTGTAATGACGGACTCGGCAATGCTCTCGGAACTTACGGAGTCTCCATTCACTGACACCGACATAATGATTCAGGCGATACGTGAGATGAGGAAGGTATTTACTCCCCCCTGCGTGCGAATGTACTGGGGTGTTGTGCCAACGTATCCTTCGGGAATGTGGACATACGGACTCGCTTCAATGCGTGAAAGTTCGTTCGAGCCTTTGAGGACTGTGAAGCCGACAAGATATTACACGTCTGAGATTCACCGGGCAAGTTTCGTTTTGCCTCCGTTTCTTGAGGAGTTAATACGGTAACAAAAATCCCCCAGTCAAGTACATGGCCGGGGGAAATTTTTCTCAGTCTAAGTCTAAAATCTCGTCGTCAATCATTATTTCTGCGTTCTTCTTATGCTCCCAATACTTCGCGGGCATGATCTCATCTGAAGTCCCTGCGGGGAAATTCGTATACTTGTAACGCCCCTCAGGAGTCTCTTTGCGCCATATACTGTATTCGCGCGGCTTAATTTCTTCTGACGGTGCCAATTCTCCGGCGAGTTCCTCATCTGTACCAGTCAATATCTTCACCACATACCCAAGAAGTTCAGGATTATGCTTTCCCCAATCCTCAGCCCCTTCACAGTAGACATCAGCCAGCCTCCTCATGCTCTCAAGAATATCGGCCATGCACTGTTCCTGAGTCTCAGCGTTGACACTAAGTGCAAGCTCATTCAGCCAGACAGTTATGCTCCCGTCATCCTCGCTTTCAGTATGATACGTGAAATTCAATCCGGACGCAGCACTCACTACAAAGTCAACAAACTCTTCCTCTGTCATAAATTTCCCTCTAAATACTTTACAGCCTCGCTCATCGGAATATTTACCTGAGATCCGTCAGAAAGATCCTTGACCGCAACAGTCTCATTCGCCCTCTCGTCAGCACCAATGATGCACGCGAACTTACACGCCCCCGCCGATTTCATCTGAGACTTGAAGCCGCGTCCCGAAGTATCACATTCAGCGGAGATTCCCGACATTCTCAGCTTGTGAGTGAGAACCTGAACCGTTCCCCGCGAGTCATTATCGAGCGCAACGCAGTAAACCGAAATTTTCCCCTTCTCACCGAATGAGCAGCCCTGTTCCTCCATCACGAGCGCGATCCTGTCAAGTCCGCAGGCAAATCCAACGCCCGGTATTTTTCCTCCGCCAATCGCCTGCGACAAGTTGTCGTAGCGTCCTCCTCCAGCGACGGCATTCTGCGCGCCCAAGTCCCCCGACAAAATCTCGTAGGCCGTCTTAGTGTAATAGTCCAGTCCTCGAACGAGTCTCTTGCTGAGTGTGTACGTGAAGCCCAAGCGTTCAAGCCCAGCCCTTACCTCCGCGAAATGTTCACGGCATTCGTCGCATAGTGAGTCGAAAATATCAGGCGCACCGTCCGCAGCATGGCCGCATGATTCGTTCTTGCAGTCGAGGATTCGGAGAGGATTTCGCCCGAGACGGTCTATGCAGGTTTCGCAGAGTTCGGATTTGTGGGCGGTGAAATATTCGACGAGCTTCTGGCGGTAAACCGGCCTGCACTTCTCACAGCCTACAGAATTTATGACGACTTCGAGATTCTTCAGTCCGAGTCTCCGGAAAATCTCAATACTAAGCGCGATAACCTCAACATCAGCCATTGCCCCAGCGATTCCGAGACATTCCGCGTCAATTTGGTAGAACTGCCTGTAACGTCCCTTCTGCGGTCTCTCGTGTCTGAACATTGGCCCCCAGTTCCAGAGCTTTGCACTAGCCCCCTGAGCGCAGAGATTATTCTCGATCGCTGCCCTCATTACTCCGGCTGTAGCTTCCGGCCGAAGGGTTATGCTGCGTCCGCCCCTGTCCTCGAACGTATACATCTCCTTCTCAACGATGTCAGTAGTCTCGCCAACTCCACGCGAGAACAGCTCCGTATGCTCGAATATTGGCAGGTGAATCTCGCTGAACCCGAAATCCCTCATCGTACTTGATGCTGTGTTGATTATGTATGACCACTTCCATGACTCTGCTGGAAGTATATCGCGTGTTCCTCTTGGCGCAATTATTGCCGGCACTTTTGAATCACTCCCGCTGAAAAATTTTCCCTTATGTGATAAATTATAATGCAATCGTGCGAGAGCGATTGACGAAAAATAGCAAACTGGGAGCATTCTTAGAAAGGACTGGTGAAATATGAGTAACTATCTCGAATACAAAGGCTATTACACTGATGTAAAAATAGACTTTGAGAGTAAACAGTTCTACGGTGAGTTAGAGGGGATCCGAGACTTTGTGAACTTCATGAGCGACATTAGCGAGGGAGTTGACGGTATAGTGCGAGAGTTTCACAGCGCGGTTGACGATTACCTAGAGAATTGCGCTGAACTTGGAGATGCCCCAAATGTGCCTGTGTCGTTGCCTATGGCTGAGTATGCGTGAAGCACCTAACTAAATAGGTTGGTATAATTTGAACGATAATTTATACAGTAAATGAAGAAGGAGGAATAGTTTTGCAGGATATATTCTTTACACAGCGAAAACGATTCGGCGAGATTCTCCGCGAATATGATCTCGTAAGCCAGGACTCTCTCGACAAAGCACTAATGCTTCAGAAAACCTCCGACAAACGTCTCGGCGAAATTCTCGTATCTCTCGGCGCATTAACTCCAACGCAGGTAGCCGAAACTTTAGCCGTTCAGCTCGAATTACAGTTCATACAGCTCGACCGCTATCAGCCCGAAGACGAAGCAATCAAAATGATTCCCAGAAACGTCGCGGAAAGACTCCAGCTTATCCCCCTGAAGCTCGATGATGATGATACTCTCCTCGTTACTATGTCTGACCCCTTAGACCTCCCGGCTCAGGACGAGATTAAGCTCCTGACCGGCCATGACCTCAGAATAGCAACCTCAGGCGAGGACGACATATCACGGAATCTCGGCCGAATGTACGAGTTCAGCGCAAACCTTCAGGGCGCACTGACAGACGCAACGGATCAGGGAGACGTTTACACTCCGCTTTCCGCAACAACCACAACAATGAACCCCGACGATGCCCCGCTAATCGAACTCGTGAACAGCGCAATACTTCAGGCAGTCAGGGAAAATGCTTCAGACGTTCACTTCGAGGCTTACGAACAGATGAGCAGAATCAGATTCCGAGTTGACGGAGCTTTGTACATTCATAACCAGTACCCCGCTGTCGTTCAGCCAGCTGTTATATCGAGATTAAAGATCATGGCCGGTATGGACATCGCCGAAAAACGAAAGCCTCAGGACGGGCGTATACTCACGATTATTGACGGACGGCACATAGATTTGCGCGTAAGTTCACTCCCTACTATGAGCGGTGAGAAGATAGTCCTTCGTATTCTTGACAGGGATCATTCGTTTGTCGAACTTGAGCAGCTTGGCTTTGAAGAGGACGACATGGAATACATCAAACAGTTCTGCGAGACCCCGTGGGGAATGATGCTCGCTACAGGCCCTACAGGTTCAGGAAAGTCGACAACACTCTACTCAATGCTCAAGAAAATCAGCCACCCAGACATCAACATAATAACCGTTGAAGACCCCGTAGAGTTCTACATACCCGGCATAAATCAGGTCAACGTCAACGAGAAAGCCGGACTTACCTTCGACTCAGCCCTGCGCTCAATCCTCCGTCAAGACCCCGACAAGATCATGATAGGAGAGATTCGAGACACACCAACGGCTCAAATCGCAGTACGTTCGGCACTTACGGGACACTTCGTACTTTCGTCGCTTCACACTAACGATGCACCAAGCGCGGCTGTCCGTATGATTGACATGGGAGTCGCACCGTTCCTTCTTGCGGCCTCACTGACTGGGGTAATCGCACAGCGTCTCGTCCGATGCCTCTGCCCTAACTGCAAGGAAGAGTACGAACTTGATGACACGTCATGCGAGAAGTTCGGAGTTCCGCCCGGAAGCACGGCGTTCAAACCTGTCGGGTGTCCGAATTGCAGGCACGGTTACAGGGGAAGGCGCGGAATTTATGAGATACTCGTGATGAATGACTATCTTCGGGAAATGATCATCAAGGGTGCTGACGCTCTCGAACTCAGGAATGCGGCAGTCGAGGGCGGAATGAAGTCATTGCGGCGCGCTGGAATTAACGCAGCGTTGCAGGGATATACATCAATGGAGGAGATTTTGAGTGCCACAATTTAACAACATAGACCTTGAGGAACTGATCAAACTGGCGATCAATGACGGAGCGAGCGATATTCACCTCAGCTCCGGCTGCCTTCCCGCTTTGAGGGTTCACGGCGAACTTGACTACATAGACTCGTCCGTGATATTCACGAAGGAAGCCCTCGAAAAATTCATCAGCGAGATTCTCACGGAGGCACAGCACGAGAGATTCACGAGGACAGGAGACCTTGATTTTGCGTTCATGTACGGCACACAGAGATTCAGAGGCAGCGCGTACAGGGAGATGAACGGATTATCGCTCACGTTCAGGCTCGTTCCTA
>JAFRSL010000114.1 GCA_017427625.1 Synergistaceae bacterium
GTAACGTCAGGCGGAAGAGTCCTCGCTGTTACTGCTGTTGCTGACGGCTTGGAGTCGGCGCGGGAGAAAGCTTATGAGGCTGTCGGCAAAATCACGTTCGAGGGAATGCGTTATCGTTCTGACATAGGAGCGTCGGCGTTATGAGTTGGGAAATTTCGCAGCTCTTCATAATTTGCCCGTTAATCTTCATCGGCGGGGTGATTGACGCAATCGGCGGAGGCGGCGGACTGATCACTCTTCCTGCGTTCATGATTTCGGGATTTCCTGTGCATTTCGCAATCGGTACGAACAAAGTCAGCTCGGCAATGGGAACGTCAATAGCTTTCACGAAGTTTTTGCGCGACGGTTACATGCCCTTGAAGCTGTCGGCACTCGGAGTGATATTCGCCCTCATTGGCTCGTCATTGGGAGCGAGGACAGCGTTGCTAATCAGCGATTATGCGTTCAAGATTTTGATGCTCGCAATCCTCCCTGTAACAGCGTGGTACGTCTTCCGAAGTCAGGACTTGCTTCGTGAGGAACGAGGAACTTATGACGCAATCACAACGAGGACTTACATTGTCTGCGTACTGACTGCGTTCTTCATGGGGTTCTACGATGGCTTCTACGGGCCGGGAGCGGGTACATTCATGTTGCTCCTCATGGCTGGTGCGGCACGTCTGAGTGTCCAGAAAGCAAACGGCGTAACTAAGGCGATAAATTTTGCGACCAACATCGCGGCAATCGCTGTCTACTTCATGAACGGAAAAGTCATTCTCCCTGTCGGAATAACAGCGGGCTGCTTCAGCATTGCGGGGAACTACATCGGCGCACGCTTCTTCGAGAAGGGCGGGGCAAAAGCCGTGAGACCCGTAATCCTGATTGTGCTATCATTATTCTTTGTTCGTGTAATCTACGATTTGATATTTTAGGTTGAAAGGATTGATTCATTCATGCGAAAGTTACGTTTCATACTGTCAGCGGTAATCGTTCTAGCGTTGGCACTGACCGCCTCAGCTCACCCCGGAAAGCTCGACAAGAACGGCGGACATTACGACAAGGAGACGGGCGAATACCATTACCACAAAGGCCCGAACGCTCTCCAGTCCCTCGAACTCAGGCGCAACACTGTCTACAAGGCCAAGATTGAGCGGGTTGTTGACGGTGATACGGCGATAATCTCGTTCCTCTTTGACGATGGCAGCAAGTTCCTCAAGGAGCGCGTGAGATTTCTCGGTGTTGACACGCCGGAGACGGTTCACCCGACAAAGCCCGTCCAGTATTACGGGAAAGAGGCAAGCAACTTCACGAAGTCCCAGCTTGAGGGAAAGACAGTGTGGCTTCAGACGGACGTGGGAGTGAAGGACAGGTACGACCGAATGCTCGCGTATGTCTGGCTGAAAGAACCGACGGAGAAGCAGCTTGACGACGAATCCGCAATCAGGAAGTACATGTTTAACGCGAAACTCCTTGAGGGAGGATACGCGCAGTTGATGACGGTACAGCCGAACTCGCGCTACGCAAACATCTTCGTCCACATTCAGCGCGAGGCAAGGGAGCAGAAGAAAGGACTTTGGGGAAAAGACCCGGAGTAGCGGAAATTTGCCGACCGTCCGTGAGAGATTGCGGGCGGTTTTTTTGTTGGGGCTTGACAAGTTTGACATAATATAATTATTACAGATACAAAGGAGATAATAACTGATGAAAGATTTAGGCTCACTTCCCGGCGTGTTTCCTATGCCCGTTTTGATGGTTGCGACTTACGGCGACGACGGTAAAATCGACGTCATGAATGTAGCGTGGGGCGGCATCTGCGGAATGGACAAAATCGCCCTTAACCTCGCCCCTGAACGCAAGACCCTCAAGAACATTCAGGCCCGCAAAGCATTCACCGTCGCACTCGCTGACGAAGCTCACATCAAAGAGGCTGACTTTCTCGGCACAGCTTCCGGCAATGTCATGGCCGACAAGTTCGAGCGCACAGGACTTCACGCCACCAAGAGCAAGAATGTCGACGCACCCGTTATTGAGGAGTTCCCTGTAACGATGGAGTGCAGGCTTGAGGAAGTTCGTGATTGCTTCGGAGAGATGAGAGTCGTCGGGACAATCGTTAATGTTCTCGCCGATGAGAAAGTCCTCGATGCTGACGGAAAAGTCGATGCCTCGAAACTCAACGCGTTAATGTTCGACCAGTTCAGGAACACATACTACACGACCGGGAAGGAAATCGCAAAGGCTTGGCGTGTCGGTGCTGAGTTGATGAAGAAGTAAGCGGTGAAGCATTGTCCCTCTTCATTCTGAGTAATGAGGGGGATTTTTTTTGACGAGGGTATGTCCAGGAACAAAACCTTGACAGCGAATGAAGCCATGCTAAAATATCTGCGCAGCAATTTCAAACGAAAGGAGCTTCGTAGATGAAGCACAAAAGTTTCACTATTTTGTTGATGCTCGCGGCGATGATGTTCGCGGTCATCAGCCTCGGTGGCTGCGGGGGTAGCAGTTCTTCCTCCAACGGGGGGGGTACTGAAGATTCAAACCTGACAATGTTGGATACTTGGCAGGACGATGAGGCCGCGCAGGAAGTTGTGAATCGACTGACCTCAGGTGATGTCATAAAGCTGATTTTCCTCCGTATGGAGACAATCGAGAAGAAATCAGACGGTTCTGTAACGATGAAGTATTACGACATGGCCGACTCGATTTACAACGATGCTGACAACCCGGAAGTCCCCTACAATGCCGCAGAAGTCTTGGCGCGTTACAACAGCGAAGATGTTATCGTCCTCATGAATGCTGATCTTGAACTAGTCAACACTGTGCGTTCAGACTTGGGACTCTCTGAGGAAGATGCTGACACTTTCGGGCAGAGCGGAATCCTTGAGGCTTACGGGCTGGCTTGCATAAAGACTGACGGACTCAGGAATCTTTTTACTTACGTTGTGCCGA
>JAFRSL010000115.1 GCA_017427625.1 Synergistaceae bacterium
ATCTCAGTCAGTCTACGTTGCTGACGGTAACAGGGCAAAGCTCACAACAATTACGACAGGCGAGGGACGCGAAGGAAGAGTCATCGTAACGTCAGGTCTAAAGCCCGGCGACCAGCTCATAACCAGCGGAAACAGGGTACTTTATGACGGTGCTGGAATTGTTCTTAATGTGGGTATAGCTGGAAGAAGTGCGCAGGACGAATCCAACGAGGGCTAATTTTACATGAGAGGGATTTTGTGTAATAATATTAACGTCGCTCTCTCTTATAGGGGCGTGGATTGAAATATGAGAGGTTTCATAAAGTTTTGCATCAATCACCCCGTCTTCACGTGGTGCAGTGTTGTTGTATGGATACTTCTGGGAATTTCAAGCTACTTCACGTTAGGCGTTACGCTGTACCCTGATGTTGAGCTTCCGTTTGTATTAGTTAGGACGACGTATCAGGGTGCAGGCCCTAACGAAATCGAGCAGTTGATCAGCAAGCCCCTTGAGGACGCATTGGCTGACCTCGAAAATCTCAAGTCAATAACGACCTACTCAATCGAAGGTATCTCAATGGTAGCCGTTGAAATGGAGGCCGGAACTAACCCAGACCTTGCACTCGTTGACGTGAACAATAAGGTCAAGGCGAAAGTCCCTGACCTTCCCGACGATGCTGACGAACCAGTTTCGAGCAAATTTGACATTTCCGCACAGCCGTTCCTCATAATCTCGTTCACATCTTCAATGCCTGAGAAGACCGCGAAGAAGATGATTGAGGACAGGATACAGCCCGTTGTAGCGAGAGTTGAGGGTGTGGGACGAGTTGACGTTACGGGCGGAAGGGACAGGGAGATTCACGTGAACCTTGACCCTGCAGCACTTAGTGATTATGGAATAAGCTACATGCAGGTCTGCAACGTCGTGGCGGCAAACAACCAGACCACCCCGTCAGGTTACGTTACGCAGACGAAGGACGAAGTATCGCTGCGACTGATGGGCGAGTTCAACGAGGTTGAGCAGCTTGAGGACATACTGATTCCAACGCCAAACGGTCAGCCTGTTAGACTTTCGATGCTGGGTGAAGTTGTTGACGGAGAGGAAGACCAGAGGAGTTTAGCCCGCGCAGACGGTCACCCTGTTGTACAGTTACGAATAAGCCCGCGTTCAAATGCAGACGTAGTTGAGGCCGGAAACCAGATTAAGCGCCTCATGACCCGCACCATGAAGAATTACCCTGATTTCACGTATGAATACACATATGATGATACGGGCTTTGTCGAGTCTGCGGTCAAGAACATAATCCGCGACACAGCAATCGGTATAGCACTGACAGCCCTCGTGATATACCTTTTCTTGGGACGCTTCGGGGCGACATTCATTGTTGCGTTCTCAATGCCTGTTGCGTTTGCGGCGACGTTCGTTCCGTTACAGATACACGGCTACACGCTCAACCTAATGAGTACGCTCGGCCTTGCGCTTTCAATGGGTACGCTAGTCATGAATGCGATCCTGATAATCCAGAATATCTACCGATTCCGAGACATGGGATACAGTGCATTCGAGGCCGCCGAAGAGGGTACGGTTGAAATCTCAATGTCAGTTCTCGCGGGAGTTTTGACGAACTTGGGAGTTTTCATGCCTGTTGCGTTGATGTCAACGATAGCCGGACAGTTCCTGAAGCCCTACGCCGTAACAATCGTTTATGCTACAGCGTTCTCATTGTGGGTTACGATGGCTGTTACGCCCTGCCTTGCTGCGCGTATCAAGAAGACCGGTCATGACAACGAGCTTCCGTTAATCGGCAAAATCCTCACAGGCTGGTGGAACTGGATATTCGACGGTTTCCGTGATATGTTCTTCATAATACTTCACGCGGCCATGAGGTTCCCGTTTACTACGGTAGTGCTGACGATACTTGCGACATACGGCTCACTCAAGCTTGGAGGTTTCATCGGTACACAGTTCACGCCATCAACGGACGACGGAACAGTAAGAATCACGCTGACCCTCGACAATAATTCATCAATATACAGAACATCAGAGCTTGTGTATCAGGTTGAGGACTATATCAACAGTCTTCCGGAGAAGAAATATATCCGCAACGTAGTCTCGACAGTGGCAGGTTCAATGCGTTCAAACTCAATCAGCCAGGCACAAGTTGCACTTTACCTCAACGATGACCCCAAGAGGCCGTCAACCCAAGACTTAGCCGACAAGATTCGTCCATACCTGAGCAATCTTCCGGGTGTTCAAATCTCGATAGCCGCGACACGTTCCGGCTTCGGAAATCCCATTGAAATACAGATAAAGGGTCAGGATTTAGACCAGCTATACAGCATTGCGGAGGAGATTCGCGCGAGGGGCAGGAGAGTTCCGGGAGTCCGCGACCTCACCATAGAGATGGAAATGGGTAAACCTGAGCTGAGAATTACGCCGATACGATGGAGGCTCGCACCTTTGGGGCTTAACATTTCGGACTTGGCTGGAATAGTAAGGGGCTACCTAATCGGCAGGGACTCAGGGAAATTCCGTCAGGGCGGCTACGAGTACGACATTAAGGCGAGAATATCCCGTGAGAAGGCAAGCGACATCTTCAACGCTCATGAACTTCCGATAATGACGGGCTACGGCCTTGTACCGCTCGACGAGATGGCTGATATTTCTTGGAGCGATGGCCCTACGGAGATTCGCAGGGTTGAACGCGAGAGGGCAGTTGTTGTTACGGGTAACGTCCGCTACATTACATCGGGCGAAGGTAACGCGAGAATGCGCGAGGTCGTCAATCAGATGACGCTTCCCGACGGAGTGAGCATAAATTTCGGCGGTGAACAGGAAGACATGGCCGAGAACTTCACGGAACTCATAAGGACGCTCGTAATCGCAATCGTCGTAACCTACCTCGTTGTCGCGGCAATCCTTGAGTCGTGGACGTACAGCATTGTAATCCTCGCAACTGTCCCAATGGCGGCAATCGGAGTCGTTCCCGCAATGTTGCTTTCGGAGGTCAACATCTCAATCTTCGCTCTAATCGGAATGATAATGCTTGTCGGAATGGTCGTGAACAACGCGATCGTCGTCGTCGACTACGCAGAAGTTCTGAGGCTGAAGGGAACTCACCCATATCAGGCGGTCGAGGAGGCTTGCCACGTTCGATTCAAGTCGCTTCTGATGGCGGTCGTTACGTCGATAGTCTCATTGTTGCCGTTGCTTTCGACAGGACGAGGCTCAGAGATGAAGAGGCCGATTGCAGTCGTTGCGATTGGCGGACTTATCGCGGGCGGAATGCTTGCGATGCTCTCGATACCTGCGGCGTATAAATGCGTATGGAGGATTAGGATTCTCTGGGCACGATTGAGAGGCAGGGAATACGACGAGAAGGACGAAGAGTACGAAGAAGATGATGACGAGTAGCGAGATCGGGAGGCTGGCACTTGAGGCTATGCTTGTCGAAGTGTCAGTAACTCCCAAGCCCGGACTGGTTGACCGCAACAATTCGGGGGCACACAGGGATATGGATTTCTTCACGTTCATGAAGAGCGCGGCTAGTCTGGGAGAAAGTTTCGTCAATTTCGCGGAAGAAGGAAGAGCAGGGGGAGTGAAAGGTATTCCTCCTGCTGAAATTTTCCCGGCAGTCCGTCAGATAGGCATCGAGGCAGAACGTCGAATGTTCCGCGCGACGGAGGGCATTAACACTCATAAGGGTGAAATATTCTCGCTTGGATTGCTGAGTGCGAGTGCTGGTTATCTTGCAGGATCGGGTCGAGAAGTTACGGCTGACGATACTATGAGACTTGCGGCTGAAATGTGCACTGGAATTGTTGCGAGTGATTTTGCGGGCGTTCGGGAGAAATCTCCGGCCATACTGACGAAAGGCGAACGTGTCTACATCGAGCATGGTATCACGGGAATCAGGGGCGAGGCCGAGGCTGGTTACCCATGTGTGAGGGACGTATCACTTCCGGCACTAAGGGGGTATATTTCGCAGGGGCTTTGCATGAATGACGCGCTTGCGATGACGCTGATTCACATCATGGCACACGCTCACGACACGAACATAATCTCACGCCATGATGTTGAGACTGCTCAGGAAGTGATGACTACAGCGGGGAAAATGATTGCGTCGGGCTTCGGGCTTGAGGATATAGCTAGGCTTGACGGGGAATATATAGAGAGATGGATTTCTCCGGGCGGTTCGGGGGACTTGCTGGCGGTAACGTACTTCCTATATGTACTCGAGTAATCTGTTGACAGCTGGAATTGATCTCACCAGACTAGTATATATCCCAGTCTGGTATGTATCAATACATCCAATATGATAGCCGCAGTAAGTATGTATGGGATTCACTCCGCTTTATTCAGCGGAAAGAATCATAGCACACCTATGGATGAGGTAGTCTTCCTGCCGGCATTTATGAAACCGCTAAATATTGCGAGCACCAAATACACCGCACAAGTCCACGGGAACCAGTTGCCTGTAGCTCCGTATATTGTCTGCCTGCCCTGCTTGGGGATATCGAGGTAAATCATGCCTGTATGTACTCCCATGACATTCTGCATGTGAAGAGGCCTGCCGAATACGTCGTAGAGTATGATGTTGCCGTTGACGGGATTTCTCAGAACCGAGAAGCCGCACTCGATAGCACGAGCCTGTATTCCGTAAGACGTGAAGTACTGGAAGGCCTGCCAGTCATAGGAGGGGTTGAGGAAAATGTCCGCTTCTCTGCCGTTGTAGGCGTATTTGTTCGACGTGTAATCCGCGCAGATCAGGTAGGTGTACTTTACTCCGTCAACCTCAACAACAGGGGTTTCTCCGTCGCCTCTTTCTGTTTCCGGCTCTTCCACAACAGGGACGAGATGATTCTTCAGGTAGGTATTCAGCAGTTCACCGTCGCTGTTGATGAAGTTGAGGGTGTTCATCTTTTTGCCTTGTTCCGGCATTCTGAGAAGGGGAAGAAGTATGTTGAGCTTGTTCACTCTGGCTATGCTTTTTGCCTGATCGATGATCTTTCCGCTTGAAGATTCCGGGCAGACAAAAGCATCTTCCGGGAAAACAAGCAATGCCGCTTCATTCCGCGCAGCCTGTTCAGCACGTTCCTTGATGATGTCGACGTTTGCCTGAAACATCTTCTCTTCGTCCGAGCCTTCATAGCGGGCAAGAATTGATTTGTCTTCGAGCAAGAGATTAAAGTTTTCCACACTCGCAGCTACTTTCACTGTCTGATCGGTTGTAGTGATTTTCTCGACAGTGGTCATGCCTATTCCTGTGATGAGGACTACAAAGATTCCATAGCCGACAGCATTCATCACAGTGTCCTTGCGTATTCCTTCCTCCCAGATGTAATTTGCGACGGAAGCGAACAGCGTAACCACAAACGACACGCCTACCACCCCCGTAACGCTCGCAATCTGCATGAGTCCCAAGTTCCAGAACTGAGACACAGACAGCGAAGTCATGACCGAGATGAACGGGTTATCTATGAAGAACTCAGACACAGCCACTGCCGCAGGGAACGCGTAGTAAGCGATGATTCGTTTTGCCCCGAACTTTCTGCAGAGGAAATACACGAGGAACGGAAACCAAATCCTTACGCCGTTGAGCGAGCAGAAGACCTGGTTCATGATGTTGAAGTTGTCCTCAACGAGCCTGAAGAACGTGATGTTGGCGACAATGATCATTCCGACGAGCATAAGAATGATTGATGACCACTTTGTGCGGTTGTTGATGAACCTGATGAGCGGTATGGCAAATATCCAGGCGCAGATGCCGGTGTTGAAGATGCCATAGGAAAACGTTGTAAGTACCAGCCCCAAAATCAGCCAGCAATAGGGGTGCTTCTTCTCAAATTCGTTCATGAACCCCGCAAGGAAACTCGCGACTTTAGTCGTGAGAGGAATTGCGCCTAGCTTTCTTGACAAAAAACTAAAAAGAATGTAAATTAACGTTGCGAGAGAACGGTTGGCCATAAGGCTGTGGGCACTCGCGTAATAACGGGCTTAGGCTATTAGCTTAGGTCAAAACGGGCGAAAGTCAGCCGTCCGATGATGTCTGACCTATGAGGGAGCGTTAGCGTTTGAACCTCGCATCCGATAAAGATCGGTAAGGGTATGGACAAGCTCGCGACTTCAGTCGTGAGTAGTTGATGTTGATGTTCATTCCTTTCTTTGTTATGGAAGCGAAGAAGCCTGACGATTTGAAAACTTCTTCGCCGTCTGTTTCGTCAAATGCAGTAATACTTCGTCAGGAAATACGTCCTGTCCCAGTCAAGAATCTTCAGTTCGGATTCCTTTGCCGGGTGAATGTTGAACTCGTCGAAAATCATCAGCTCCCTGTTCTCCAGGTCATAGAGCGGCCACTCATGAGACTCACCGTCGGGGGACTCTTCCGCGCTGAGTGAGGGGTTGCCGGTCTTTGCGAACTGTACCCACATCCTGCGCATGGTCTTCGAGAACGTCTCATCGAATCTTCTCCCCGTAACAAGAGTCTCTTCCGCGCGATTGAAGACTGTCGAAAGTTCAACCGCATGTCCGCTCTTCATTTTGGGAATGGAAGATTCAACCCTGAAGTAGTAGGTGTAGGACTTTCCTCCGGCCTTCGTTTGGTTCTCCGACATTCTGAACAGCGGCGCAATAAAAACGATTTGGTCGAACAGGCGGCTTGTGCTTGTGTAGTCGGGACTGACCTCTTTCACGTCTTTGCAGAAACTCTCGACTAACGCCCTCTCTTCCTCAGTCAGTTGAGCCAACTTGTGCGACTTGAGGCCAGCAGCCCATTCGTCATAGGTGTCTCCAAAGCCGACAACAAAGTAGCCCATTTCGTCCTTAGTGCAGCCCTGCATGAAATCAATGTCTTTTGCCGCGCCGTTTGCATAGGCTTCGTAAGGGTCAAGCGGCAAATAATTACCGTCCCTTTCCGCCCAAACCCGGAGCGTGAGTATGTCCGCTTCGTCAACAAATTTTTTGACATCGAGCTTCTGTAAATCTGCGACAGTTTTGCAGCCCAATTTTTCCATCAACTCGTTCGTGCAGGCGATCGCTTTTTCGGTTGAGCGGGTGAAGACCGGAGAGCCGCTCTGGGCAATGACCTTCTTGAAATATTTTTGTGAGCCTTTGATGAGGGGAAGGAGAGAGACGCTTCCGCCGCCAGCTGA
>JAFRSL010000116.1 GCA_017427625.1 Synergistaceae bacterium
GTAGATTGCGATAACGCCGGGATATGCGACATCGTATGTATCCTCAAGGAGCTGCTTGACGAGTTCGCCGCCGCCCTCACCGATTGCCATTGTTCCAAGTGCACCGTAGCGTGTGTGGGAGTCTGAGCCGAGAATCATCTTTCCGCAGCCCGCAAACATCTCACGCATGAACTGGTGGATAACCGCGATGTGTGGGGGAACGTAGATTCCGCCGTACTTCTTGGCCGCTGAAAGCCCGAAGTAGTGGTCGTCATCGTTGATTGTTCCGCCGACTGCGCAGAGTGAGTTGTGGCAGTTCGTCATTACGTAGGGGAGCGGGAACTTGGTCATTCCTGATGCCCTTGCCGTCTGAATGATTCCCACGAAAGTGATGTCATGGCTTGCCATCGAGTCGAACTTGATGCGAAGGTGATCCATGTCATCGGCTGTGTTGTGGGACTTCATGATGCCATAAGCGATCGTGCCCTTCTTGGCTTCAGCTTTGGAATACTGTGCGCCGGCCTGACTCTCGGGCAATATCTTCTCGCCGTTAATGAGGAAAACGCCTTCATCGTAAAGTTTTATCATTTTTCGAAATTACCCCCTCTAAAATTTTTTGCCATCGGGCGAAAGAATGTCTTGTTTGAATCGCTGGGCATAAATTTCCTTTCGCCTTGATGAAAAATTTTTGTGAATTATTTTGTGAATGCTAAATTTTTGTACACAGAATTATACCACTCAAGCAAGAATATTTTTCTACGTACTTTGTGGGAAGATTTAGGGAAAATTTTTGTATCTTTCACAAATTTATGAACTACCTTCCATATCACGGACTGGTTCAGAATTTTGAGCTTCACGAAATTCATCATGGCCTTCGACGCATCTACATCTCGTGCTCTTGGCGTTAAGGCTGTAGTCTTGAGGCTGGTGATCATGCGTTCGAGGGCGTTAGGGAATTTCCGAGCGAACACTAAGATTTTGACGGCGGGAATATTTTATGTTATCATTCCTAAAATTTATATCGAAAGGAAGGCGATGTTGTTATAATGCTTAATGTGAAATATTATATTATAACGCTGTACCCCCCCCCAACGAAGTAATTTGCGCACTTCGATAACCATTCACGAACAAAAACCTCCTTGAGTCTCACAAAAACTACTATGCGTATGTTTCCGCACCTGAAATTTTGAGGTGTACGGTTGAAATTTTTGCGTTCAAATTAAGGAGGACGAATACAATGAAGAAATGTACGGCAATTCTCGCGGGCGTTATGATGCTCGTGGCGGCTTCGTGTGCGTGGTGTGATGTTCCGATTGACCCGGATCACTTTCAGGATGATATTTTCGGGCCGTACCTGTTCAACTTTGACACGGACGGGGACGGAACGCTCAGTGATGCGGAAATCGCAAACATCACGGAGCTTCACATCGCAGGAATGGGAATATCCTCGATTGAGGGGATTCACTATCTCACAAACCTCAGGGTGCTTTACTGCGAGAACAATAGTCTGACAGCCCTTGATGTTGGCAGCAACACTGTTCTGGATGAAGGTGCCTGCTCCCCGCAATTCCGGCTCGGCCTCAATATAACAGCGTCAGGCTATTCAGCCTATCCGTATCAGCTCGACCTGAAGGAATACATGACTTCAGCCCAGACCACGAATGTCTCAGACGTTCAGGGGAAAAATCCCGATGGCTCATACATTGCCACGATATACTCAGGAGGAGTCGCAATGTTCGCATCTCGTCCGGGAAGAGTCAGCTATGGCTATGACACAGGGCGCGGCGTTACTATGGACGTAACTATCGCGGCAGGCGTGGCAATAACCCCTGAGAATTTCCCTGATGAAGTTTTCGGGCCGTTACTGTTTAACTTTGACACGGACGGAGACGGGATACTCAGTGATGCGGAAATCGCGGCCATTGAGGGAATACACGTTCAGGACATGGGCATAAAGTCGCTGGAAGGCATAAGGTACTTGACGGCCATCAAGCAGCTCAACTGTAGCAACAACAGCATAGAAAGCCTTGACGTTCATGGGCTGACGGAGCTTGAGATTGTGTGGTGCGGTAACAACAACATGCAGAGCCTCGACGTGTCCGGCTGTACTGCACTGAAGGAGCTTCACTGTAATGATAACAGCATAGCCAGCTTCAGCATAGAGGGTTGCTACGCTCTGGAACAATTCCAAGCACGGGAAAGCGGACTCACTGGGACTCTCGACCTTCACGGACGCACATCACTCGTGGAAATCAACTGCAGAAGTAATACCATCACGAGCCTTGACCTTCACGGATGCACGGCCCTGAAGACTGTTTACGCACGGAGCAACCAGCTTGCCGAACTCAACATCACGGGGTGCGATGCTCTGGAGATTCTGCACTGCCTGACACGGAAAGCAGACGATGCGAATCACACAAACCACATCACCGCGCTTGACCTGGCCGGGAAGAGAAACCTCAAGGAGCTGTACTGCTACCGTAACGGCATAACAGCCTTAGACCTCTCGGACTGCACAGCCCTTGTGAGCGTGGACTGTAACCGCAATCAACTGGCTTCCCTGAATGTGTCGAACAGCACAGCGCTGGAATATCTTGTGTGCGGAAGCAACGACATCAAAAGCCTCGACGTGAGCAACAACACGGCCTTGAAACACCTCGACGCTTGGGACTGCGGACTCTCGGAAATCGACGTGTCAGCGAACACCGAGCTTGAGTATCTGGAGCTTGGAGCGGAAAACAGGAACGTCAACACTCACAACCGCCTCACAACGATTGACGTGAGCAACAACAAAAAGCTGACGTACCTCGCTGTGGACTGCAACCTTCTGACCGAAGTTGACGTTAGCGGCCTGCCCTTGCTGGAAACGCTCATGTTCCAGCACAACGACATTACGAGCATCGACATTAGCCACAACACAGCACTAAGGGAGCTTTACTGCCAGAACTGCGGCTTGACCGACCTAGACCTCAGCGCAAACACGGCGTTAACTCTCCTCCGCTGCTACAGCAACGACATCGCTACCCTCGACCTCAGCCACAACCCCCTCCTCTCCAACCTTCAAACCGGCGCTTCAGGAGTCATGACCGAGATCGCAAAGCTGACAGTCAAATACTCCCCTGACAGTATGCCATACCGCACA
>JAFRSL010000117.1 GCA_017427625.1 Synergistaceae bacterium
GCCTTTCCTGACCGAAGCTCCCTTGTCGACCTGAATGCTCCTGACAGGCCCGGACACCCTGAAGGATAAATCAACACGCTTCCCTCCCTGCAATGTCCCGTAATATTGCCACAAACCGCCCTTGCCGTTGCTCCTCAGCGTAATGGTCTTAACAGGACGGACAAGCTCTTTCTGGGGAACTTCAGCATCTTTGCTTCGCATTAACTCAAGCCCACGATACGCCCCGAACACCAAGCCTGCAAGGATTATAATCTCGATAAACTTTTTCACTGTTTACATCACCTTTCTGCGGGAAATTTATTCTTCTTCTTCGTCATCATCGCTGCGGTCTTCAGGATTAGGAACATTATAGGCAACTGCCGTCATGACAGGAATGAATACCATCGTGAGTACCGTGCTGACAGTAAGGCCGCCCATAATCGTTACAGCCATAGGTCCGAACATGCTGTCCCAGATTAACGGAATCATTCCGAGAACAGTAGTTACGGCTGACATTGCGACGGGTCTCAACCTGCTCACGCCTGTCTCAACGATGGAGAGGTAGCGATCTTTCCCTGAAGCGAAATCACTGGCAACCTGATCCAGAAGGACGATCGAGTTTTTGGCGAGCATTCCCACAAGGCTGAGGATTCCTACGATTGAGAGAAAGTCCAGCGGCTTGTGTGCAAGAACGAGGCCAAGAACAACTCCTATGACGATGAGGGGTATAGAGCCGAAGATGATGAACGGCTGTCTGAAACCGTTGAAAAGGAACACCATTATCGTGAACATGAGCATCAAGCACGGGAGGAACAGTTTTGACATTCCGCCCATAGCGTTCTTCTGGCTTTCGTCCTCGCCTCCCCATTCGAACCTGTACCCGAACGGCAACGGTATAGCCTCAACCTGAGCGCGTATTCTCTCCTGCATCTCGGAAGTGTTGCCGCCAAGAACGACATCGCTCGCAACAGTGAGGACACGCCTTCTGTCCCTCCGCATGATAACGTCGTCCTCGTAGGAAAGCTCAACGTCCGAAATCACCGAACCCAAAGTTACGGTTCTGTTTGCTGACGGCGACCACACGGGCAATGACTGCAAGTTCTCAATCCTGTTGCGCTCCTCAGGGAGAAGTCCGAAAAGAATCGGGAGTGATTTATTTCCGTCCCTGAACTCCCCAACTGTTACCCCTATAGTTCCTGCGAGAATGGCGTTGTTTATCAGCGGGCGTGTCAGTCCCAAGCTCTGCATTCTGTCCTTGCGGATCTTCGGGCGGAACACCGTAACTCGGTCGTTCCAATCGAGGCGGACGCAGTTGTGTATCGGGTCTCTCTCCATGATTTCACGTGCTTTCTCTGCGAGGCCGCGAAGAATAATGGGATCATCGCCGTAAAATCTTGCCTCAATGACAGGAGCCATGCTTGCACCCTTTGAGAAGAGTTTGCAGACACCTGTTACTTCGGGCATCTCATCGTCAATGATGCGCTGAGTTTCACGCAGGATTTCCTGAGGGTCTCCGCCGGGGTTAACCTCTACGAGAAGCTCCGAGAATGAATTATTGGAATCAGGCGGGGAATAGGTTAGCATGAAGCGCAAATTTCCGCTCCCGATTGTGCTTGTGATGTTCTTGATGTCAGGACGTTTCCGCAGACGTTCGGCGAGCTTCTCTGTCATGTCGCGCTGGACGTTGATTGACGTACCTTCCCTCTGCCATAAGTCCGCTACGAAATACATTGCCGTTGAGGAAGGGAAGAATACTTTTTCGACGGACGTAATCAGCGTAATGAGCGAGAAAGCAAACATGATTCCCACAACCGCTATCGTCATGAGCCTCCTGTGAAGGCAGCCCTCAAGGAACGCCCTGTAAGCCCTGAATAAGAAGCTGTTGTAAGGGTCTCCCGACTGACTTGCAGGCTTGAGCATTAAGTTCCCGATGACAGGTGTCGCGGTGATAGCGAGAAGCCAGCTCAACATCATTGATATTCCCACAACCTGAAGCAGGCTCCGGCAGTATTCGCCCGTGTTGTCAGGTGATAATCCAATCGGCGCGAACGCAAGGACAGCTATAACCGTCCCGCCAAGCATGGCCCAGACCGAACCCGATACAGTGTCAGAGGCGGCATCTTCTGCGGACTGCCCGTTCTGGACTCCTATCAGCATTCCTTCCGCGACGACTATAGCGTTGTCGACCAGCGAGCCCAGCGCGATAATCATTGCCGCGAGTGAAACCTGCTGTAAGAAAATCCCCTGCTGGTTCATGACGATTAGGGTTGCCGCGACTGTCAGCAGAAGGACGATGCCAATCATGAGTCCGCTTCTTACTCCCATAAACACAAGAAGGACTCCGACAACGATAACGAGCGACTCAATCAGGTTAATCACGAAATCGTTCACGGACTTCACAACGCCGTCCGACTGCATATAAATCGGACTCAGCTCCATACCGATTGGGCAGTCTTCTTCGAGCTCCTCAAGGCGTTTCTCCACAGCCTGCCCCATTGTAACGACATTACCGCCCGCAATCGTTGATATTCCGATTCCGAGAGCTGGCTGGCCGTTGAAGTACATCATCATTGTCTGAGGGTTCACGTAGTCCCTGCGGACAGTCGCAACGTCCTTAAGCCTGATGAGGTGTCCTTCGCTTCCGCCTATGACAGTCTCGCCGAAATCCTCAACGTTCAGGAGTCCGCCAGTCGGGTTGATGGTTACGTACTGTTCGCCGTAAAAAGTCTTCCCCATTACTGAGAGGGTGTTCTGCTGGTTGAGGATGTCGAATATTGCTGATGATGAGATTCCCAGAGAGCGCAGGCGTGAGGATGAGAACTCAACGTAAACGGCCTCTGTCTGCTCGCCTATGATGCTGACCTTTGCGACTTCCGGGATCAGCACCAGCTCTTTCTTGAGGAAGTCGGCGTAATCATACAGCTCCCTCATGGTGTAGCCGTCGCCCGTGAGAGCGTAATACTGCCCGAATACGTCGCCGAAGTCATTGTTGATGACAACTGTACAGCCTGAAGGCAGAGTTACGAGAGCATCATTCACTTTCTGGCGGAGACTGTTCCAGATTTGTGGAAGGTCAGCGGCCGTGTACGTGTCCTGAATGTCAACGTAAATAGTTGCTGAACCGGGAGTACAGCGGGAACGGATATTCTTGATTTCACCCATAGCCTGTATAGCGTCTTCCATTCGGCTGGCGGCTTCCTGCTCGGCTTCGTAGGCTGTTGAGCCCGGGTATATGATTGAGACTACTGCGGTCTTGATGGTGAAGGCGGGATCTTCAAGTTTCCCGATGCTGAAGTAGGCAGATATTCCGCCCAAAGTGATCAAGAGACAAATGAAAAGTACAACGATACTACGCTTTATGCTCGCGCGAGCAATATCCATGACAAAAATTCCTCTTCCTGATATAAAACTGGCTGTAACGAAGCTAAACCCCGTGTACAGCCAACGAAATTTTCTAGTTCCCTTCTACCTGCTGTATGGCTTCCTTCATGTTGAGGGAGAGTCCCTTGCCGTTGAAGCTCTCACGGTCAGGCACGACCATTGCGAACTCGCTTATGATGTCCAGCTCAAGAACACCGTCCTTGACCGCCAAATCCAGAACATGGCCGCCCTTCTGCCTGTCCTCAGAGATGAAGTGAAAATGCCAGCCCGCC
>JAFRSL010000118.1 GCA_017427625.1 Synergistaceae bacterium
AGATTACATGACTGCAACAACATTAAACAGAGCGAAGGAAAATCTCGGTCAGCTAATATCAAACGTGAATGACAGCAGTGTACCCGTAATAATCGTGAATGATGACGGGAAAAATGCCGTTCTCGTTTCGGAAGAAGACTAGAACTCAATGCAGGAGACGCTATACCTGTACTCAATTCCGGGAATGGTCGAAAGCATCATAGAGGCTGGGAATGAACCGTTGTCTGAATGTAGCGTATATGACCCTGATGAGGAGTGGTAAATATATCTCAATATAGACGCACTATGAATGAAATCAAAGGAGGAATAAATTACAATGTCATTCAAACGTTGGCAGAACGTCCCCGAAGTTCAGGACGCAGCATCAAAACTCGCAGCTTCAGCACAGAAATACGCATCTCTAATCGCTGAGAACACTACAGACAGCAAGTCTCAGGCTCAAAAACTCTGGTCGTCAATGTCGTCTTCTTACTGGGATATACTTTTCGCCCTAGTTGACGCTCAGACAAAGGCAATGCCCGCAGCTCTCACTTTCGACCCGGAAGAAAGGCTCTTCATCGACTTAGGCTGCCTTCCCGGAGTCCTCAACCTAGGCCCGAAATTTGACCCAAGAGCATGGCTCGCCTCAAAGTGCGCGGGCGACATTTTCCCAGTCATGACATTCTCCGACTATATTGCCGAATGCTGGGCTGCTGTTACAGGAAACCCCGCCCCAGTCCCGACAATCGGAATGTCCCTCAATGATAGGATTAACACCCTCAATGAGTCTCTCTTCACGGCACAGGGTGAGCGCGACGACTTCGTAAAGGCATTATCCGAGAAGTATTCCACGAACCTCAACATAGCACAATCTCTTCAGGCTCTCGATGAGTTCCTGATCTCAGCGACGAAGGTAAACATGCGAGTCCCGGAATATCGCGAGGGTGATGAGGCTACACGTCAGAAGCTCTCTCAGCAGAGAAAAGCATACAATGACGCTGAGAAGGGTATACAGCTATTCGTTTCATCAGCTCAGAAGAACGAGGCCAATCCTCTCCCGATTCCGCAGGTCGAGAAATTCACAGCCCTCCACGAGAAGACGAAGATTATCGCCAAAGAGATACTTTACTCGCAGATTGATGAGGTTAAAATCGCCCGCCGAACAAAGAAAATCACCGATGCCTGCGCTCAGATGACCGACCAGATGAAGCGCGGTGAGTTCCGCAACATGATCGTCAAGAAGCGCGAATACCTCACTGTCCCCGCAAAGAACGCACGCTGTGATATGTCCCTTCTCGCACAGCCCGGCTCAACTCCTATTGATTATGCGAAGGATTTTGAGATCGTCCGCGAGTTCACGGCTATGGACATAGAGATGTTCAACGTTCCAAGAGTGTGAATGTACGGTATACCGCGCGTAATTTTTGTTCCTGGTCAGGGCTTGGGGACTTATGACTGGTCGGATCACACAATCATAATCCCAGCGTTCCCGGTCGGCGGAAATGACAAGTCGGTAAGCTATGCTCTCGGAACGTTCAGGTGGGATTCGGACGAGGACAGGAAGCTCAAGACTCCCTACGAGCAGCAGATTAAGGAGAACAGGAAGAAATCGCTCCTTGCTCTTGCGGCATCGTTCTACAAGGATTACTCGCTATGGATGACGAAGGAGAAGCGCGGTTACAGGATACTTCCGCGAGAGACGCATAAAGTCTTCGTTAGCATGTTCACGGTGAGAGCCGAAGATTAGCCGGCCATGCCCATAACTATACCCGTTGACCTCCCGGCGGCAGGAATACTTGAGCGGGAAAATATCTTCGTGATGACTCAGAGGCGCGCAATGACTCAGGATATTCGCCCTCTGAGGATTCTTATACTCAATCTTATGCCGACGAAGATTGTTACGGAGACACAGCTTGCACGTCTTCTAGGGAACACTCCGCTTCAGGTTGAGATTGACCTCATGGCCATGAGCGGAAGGGAACATAAGAATACCCCTAAGGAGCATATGCTTGCTTTCTACAGGAATTTCGACAGCTACAAGGACGAATTTTTTGACGGAATGATTATCACCGGCGCGCCAGTCGAGCATCTTCCGTTTGAGGCTGTAGATTACTGGCCGGAACTCTGCGATATTATGGAGTGGAGCAAGTCTCATGTTCACAGCACGTTCCATATATGCTGGGGGGCACAGGCAGGACTCTATTACCACTATGGGATCCCGAAGATACATCTTCCGCGAAAGTTATTCGGGGTATTCCGGCACAGGGTAACGCATAAGGGGTCGATACTGTTTCGAGGGTCTGATGATACGTTCATGGTTCCGCATTCGAGGCACACGACGATAATGCGTGCTGACGTGAAGAAGATTCCTGCGCTAAAGATTCTCTCTGAGAGCTACGAGGCTGGTGTCTATGTAGTTTCGACGAACGAAGGAAGGCAGCTCTTCATCACGGGGCACTCTGAGTATGACCCTGACACGCTCGCTCAGGAATATTGGAGGGATAAGAGGGCTGGTCTTGCGATTCATGTGCCTTATAACTATTTCCCGAACGATGACGATACTCAGACTCCTGTGTGTACGTGGCGGTCGAGCGCGAACTTGCTGTATTCAAACTGGCTGAATTACTTTGTCTACCAGCAGACCCCGTATGATGCCCGGAAGATTAAGGATATGGACTTGCAGAAATGAGCATTGATGATTTCACCAACAAGGTAATATGCGGGGACTGCCTCGAATTTATGCGCGGACTTGAAGATTCATGCGTTGATTTGTTCGTAACGTCTCCGCCCTACAATCTCAAGAACTCCTCAGGAAACGGAATGAAGGACGGACGCGGCGGTAAATGGTCAAATGCTGCTTTGCTTGACGGCTATGACGGCTACGACGACGACATGCCTTACGAGGATTATTGCGCGTGGCAGAGAAATTGCCTTACCGAGATGATGAGGCTTTTGAAACCCGACGGAGCTGTATTCTACAATCATAAATGGCGCGTTCAGAATGGACTATTGCAGGACAGGCATGAAATTATTGAAGGCTTCCCTGTCAGGCAGGTTATTATCTGGAAGCGCAAGGGAGGAATTAATTTCAACGCCGGGTATTTTCTGCCCACATACGAAGTGATATACCTTATAGCGAAACCGGAGTTCAAGCTCGCGGATAAAGCTAACAGGCTCGGTGATGTATGGGAAATCAAGCAGGACATGAACAACCCTCATCCCGCACCATACCCCGAAGAATTGACTGACCGTATAATTTCGTCAACCAATGCTAAACTCGTTGTAGACCCTTTTGGAGGTTCAGGGACGACAGCAATATCGGCCATTCGTTACGGCAGAAAGTATTTGTTAATTGATAGATCGCAGGAATATTGTGAGATGGCTAGGGCTAGAATCGAGGGGGGCGAGTGGAATGTCAGAAAAGACAGCAGACAGTATAATTTATGGTAGTGCTTGGAGAAATTGTTACTGGTTTGCGAGAATGTTGCTTAATACGGATCAGTACAGCGCGCCCGGCAAAAATGAACGTTTCATGAATCTTCTGCTCTCCGAAACTGAGCCGCTTATGACTATCCCCAAACTCGCAGAAAATGACAGGTACAAAATTTGCCGTGATACGTTAATGGATGCGCTTCGGAAAATTTCAGAGGGTGAATCGAAATCGTCATTACAGCGAAAAACTTTCTGTGATGAGATTGACAGCATGATTAGTTCGCTTGAGGATATTGCGGTTTTCCTGTTCACCTTGAAATATATAGTCCTTCCCACGAATCAGTCCATGAAGAATATCCCCAATGATGACAAAACGTTTTGCCGTGAATATGCCGGGAAAATACTGCAATCGTTGGGCAGTGAGCACGTCAGTGAGGTATTATCTGCATGGGATGTCATGGGAGTCAGAGGTTGCCTTAATGTCGAACGTGAAGAAGTAATTACAGGTTTCACAAAATTACGAGCCGCACTTGAGACCCTGAAACTTTTTCCGCGTACTATCATCGAGGATAACGCTATATTGACCGCGTACGTTCAAGAGTTCGAGCGGAGAGCAGGGCAGAAACGCAAGAAACGCGCAGGAGACAGCCTCGAAGATGTCGTTACATTCCTGTTCAATTTCTATGGTTTCAAATCGCATCCACAGCCCGAGCATTTTCAGAGTGATATTGAGGTCGACAAATGGTTCAAATGCAAAGACGGCTGGAGCATCGGCATAAGCTGCAAGAGGACTCTTCGCGAAAGATGGAAGCAGGTATCAAGTGCTGACAGCGGAACTCTCAGCAGGCATAAGATACGGGAGATATGGCACTTAATCACGTATGACCGGGATTTGAGCGATGACAAGATCACAATGCTTGGGGCACAGCGTCATATATTCTGGCTCGATGATGGGAGTGAACGTTATATTACTGCCTCGAATCATGCAGGAATGAAAGATTATGTGCGTCCATTAAGCAGATTGATATATACTATTGCACACGAACAAGGAATAAATATCAGGAGTGTGAACCCATGAAGAAAATCAGCCTCAAGACAATGCTCATAATGCTTGCGCTTGTCCCATTGATTCTCGCTGTCGTGATCATCTCAGTCGCAACATCCGGAATCATGATACGCAACCTCAAGCAGAACACTAAGGAAGAACTCATAGTAGCCGCAAAAGCCCTCAAGGAATATTACGAGTACGACATTCTCAACGATAATGACCTCGTTGACGGCTTCATACGATACGACACGAACTACATCGACTCCATGCACTCAACGGGCGTAGACCTGACGCTCTTCAAGGGAAACATACGCTTCATGACGACGATAAAGGACAATAACGGTAAGAGGATCGAAGGAACTCCGGCCTCTGACGCAGTATGGAGAGCCGTCAGCGCAGGGAAGGATTATTACTCCGACAGCGTGAAGATCAACGGCATCGACTATCACGTCTACTACATGCCCATACAGTACGCCACGAAAATTTACGGCATGGCGTTTTCAGGAAAACCGGCAACACAGATTCAGGCGGCAGAGCGAAGCATATTCATCGCAATCGCATCAATAAGCGCGGGATTGATACTTTTCTTTGCAGTTGCCACGATGATCATCGCAAAGAGAGTTGCTGATCCATTGAAAGAAGTTGCGGAGAGAATAGAGACGCTCCTCAACGTGAATCTCGCTGTCGATATGCAGTCAGAGAGCAGTATATACGAGACATCGCAGCTCATCATTGCCGCCGAGAAAATAAGCGAAGTTCTAAACGAAACCGTCAGGAACATTCAGGAATCTGCCTTCGAGCTTACTGACACCGTTAAATCAACCGCTGAGATGGCCGGAGAGTCATCAATATCAGCCTCCCAAATCTCGGAAGCAATGAAGTCCCTCGCTAAATCCGCCGTATCTATCGCCGTGAGCGTTCACGGAATCAGTGAGAATGTTGAAGAGATGGGAAATGTTACGAGTCAGGCCGTCCAGAATGTCGAGAACCTAAGCCAAAATTCCAGTTCAATGAATACAGCAAACGCCTCAGCACGTGAGAGCATAGACGACGCTGTGAAATCTTCCGTTAAAGCCTTCGACGCAATCGACATAATAACCGCAAAAATCCGCGAGACAAACGCATCAATCGCCAAGATCAGCGAGGCAGTCGACATAATCTCCGACATAGCATCAC
>JAFRSL010000119.1 GCA_017427625.1 Synergistaceae bacterium
CCTTGCCGTCGTTGATTGTGATATTTCCGCCGTGCCCCTGCAGACCGCCACCTATTCCTGCTGAGTATTTGCCGCCCGTAACCTCAATTTCTCCGCCGTTCACAACCAGAGTCCCGCACTGCTCGCCATTATTCCCGCCAATTCCTGCGTTATAGCCGCTTTCAGAGTTAGCCTCTGCGATGCTGATGATGAGCTTTCCTGTTCCTGCGCTCTGTCCGTAAATGTGAAGGGTATTGCCGTCCGTGAGTCGTATTCCGTTGGGGAGAGTCAGCGTTGCTCCGTCGCAGAGTATCAGGTGCTTCGTTCCGCTGATGCCGATACGCCCGCCTATAGTCGTTTCGCCTGTTACGAACCACCAGTCGCCTTTAGGGGTGCTCGTAGCCGAATACTGCTCTGCGGATTGGTGCTGAAGCTGTCCGTCCGCGTCAATGTAGGGTACTGCTTCCGTTGACTACGCCTCGAAAGTCCGCGAGAAGCTCCCGGCGTAATTCCCCGTGCCCGTGATGATCAGAGTATACGTTCCTGCTTCCGTGATGGTCGTTACGGCCTGCCCGTCCTTCGTGATTGAGGCGGTGTAGTCCGTTCCGCTCGTGAGGGTCTGACCGTCAAATTCAACGCTGTACGTCATGCTGTTTGCTTCTGACAGTTCGTAAGCCAGCAAAAGCCCGGTGATGTTTGCTGACCCTTCAGCCCAGTATTGATTGTTATCGGGAGCTGTAATCTTCGCTGTGAAAACGTTGGTCGGGGCTGTGGCGTAAATACGCGTTCCCTGATTAGCATAGCCGGTTCCCTGCGTGTAATATGCCCGCGTAAATGTGCTTGTGCCATACTGGTTATAGCAGAATGTCGGTTTTTTCTTTACGGTAACTTCGGTAGGAGCAAACAGGCAGTCGGTGAAGCTCGCTATTGTGCCCTCAATGTCTCTCCCAACGAAGCCGCCGCAAAGGGTGGTGTTTGAGCCGAGAAGACTTCCGTTGAACACGCAGTTTTTGAACATGAGCGTGCCTTTGTTCCAGCCGACAAAGCCGCCGTGCCAGCCTGCGCCGTTAATGCTGCTGTTGATGGTGATCGAGCTGGTGCAGTTCTCGATGGTGTTGCTGCCCAATGCGTCACAAGCAATTCCGCCCGCGAAGTTCTTGTTCGTCGAGATTGTCCCGGCAACTTTGAGGTTCCTGATTGTCGCGTTGGTGATGTCTTTGAACGGGGCTATGCCGTCCCTTACTGTACACGTGTAGTTGAAGGTCAGCGTCTTGCCTCCGCCGTCGAACGTTCCATTGAAGCTGCCGACAACCAGCTCATTGAATGCCTGCCCCTGGTTATTGTCATTGGGTGAAGTCCATTGTCCCTCAATGGTGATGTCTTGGGTCAGCTCGAAGTATTTTCCTGCGCCGTAAGTGCTGCCATTGTTGCACATACTGACAAAGGTCTTCCAGTCCGCGAGGCTCGCAATCTTGTAGGGGTCGGTGTCAGTGCCGCTTCCTGAGAGTGCGGCTGACCACGCCGTGCCGAATGCCCCCGAAAGAATCACGAGGACGAACGCAATTACGAACGCAGAAAAATTATTCCGCATCATGAAAATTCCTCCTTTGGGATAAATTTGAACGCAAAAAATCGCCGCGCAGAATTTGAGGGACTTTAAGCTCCCCTTCCGCATGACGAGTTTTGCTGTTTCTTCCTGGAAAGGTTAGATCCCTGTCAGAAAAAGAGAAAAAGGTAGTTAGTGCTGTGCTGTGCTGTGCAATTTTACACCAAATTTTCGTTGCGTTAATGTGTATTTTGTCATTTCCAGTCCTCAATCCCTCTAATCTCGAAAAGTCCCGAGTGTTGTTAGCTCTGTTGACATTTCATACGGTTAAATTATCGTCAAAGTTTGGGAAAAATTCAAGAGAGGTGCAAAGACATTTCACGAAGAAAAAGCTACGTTCACGAAAGATTTGCAGAAGACAGTGCCTCCCTAGTCATAACTGATGAGTGGGGAAATTTATTCTCCGACCGTGAATACTTCCGCGAAATACTCCTCCGGCGTTAAGGCCCTAACGTTACTGCCCTCAAAATCCTTCGTGTTGCGTGTAATGATGTAATCTGCGTGAATCCTTGAGGCTGTCGCAGATTGTACAGCGTCCTCGAAGTCCCGCCACTTCATATTTGCCGCCGTCCTGAGTTCGTCAAGCGTTAAATCCGTTACCGTGAACGTCCCCGACAGCTTGGCCAGCAACGTGTCTATTTTGTCGTAGGCTACCTCTTTCCTCATGATGTAGACTATATCCGTGAACGCCATAGCCGACATATACCCCTCAGCATATCCCATGTCGCACAATTTCCACACAGCATATGACGTGTCATAGTGAGGCTGTCTCACCTGCAAAACATCAAGCAGAACATTGTCATCAATAAGCAAGACCATATTTCTCCCTCAATGCCTCCGATTTCACTTCGTCAAGATCGTAATCACCCTTGATGATTCCCGTAAGCTCGTCCGCCGCGTATGGTACTGTCCTATACTTTGACGGAAAACGCGCAACTACACGCCCATTCCTCATGACAACATGGTCAAGGCTTTCTACTATTTCCCTAACACGCCTGCCGTATTCCTCTTCATTCTCACCCTGCAAACGTTTAATGCCTGCCATAATACCATCCTCCTTACACTATTATTATATGTCCCCCTCACCATCACAGCAAGGGGGACTGAAAAATTATACTCTACGTTATAGGCGCAGGGTTGAAGATGCAAAGGAAGTTATGTAGCCCGTACTGTTCCGTGTACGGTTTCTTCCTACCGCTTGCAACATCAAGAATGAACGTGAATAGCTCCGTCCCAACTTCCTGAATCGTCTTCTCGCCCGTTACGACAGTTCCCGCGCTTATGTCGATAACGTCAGGCCATTGCTCCTTCATCTCGTTCCTTGAGCAGACCTTAATGACCGGCGCAGCAGCAAGACCGTAAGGCGTTCCCCTTCCCGTCATGAAAACCTGAAGCCCTATGCCGCTCGCAAGCTGGCAAGGCCCGCAGACCATATCGCTCGCAGGTGTAGCCGCGTAAATCATTCCGTGCTTCGTTGGACGTTCAGCCGGTGAAAGAACCTCGACAATCGGCGATGTTCCTGATTTTGCGATTGACCCCATAGCTTTCTCGACGATGTTGCTGAGACCGCCCTTCTTGTTACCAGGCGCAGGGTTCGCGCTCCTGTCAACATGGCCGGCGTCAAGATAGGCATCGTACCACCGCATTTCGTCGGCAAGTTTGTTTCTGACTTCCTCGCTTACGCAGCGTTCTGCAATGAAGTGAACACCGTCCCTTACTTCCGTAACCTCGCTGAACATTACTGTTGCGCCAGCCTGAACAAGCATATCAGCCGCATATCCCGCCGAAGGATTCGCCGACACTCCTGAGAAAGCATCGCTTCCACCGCACTGCATTCCAACAAGGAGCTGAGACAGTGGAAGTTCTTCACGCCTTCTCTTGTCGAGTGCCTGAAGTTTCTTCTCGGCCATGCTCATTATCGCGGTCATCATAGCGTCATAGCCCTTGCAGTCCTGCAACACTATCACGTTTTCGGGCGTATTGTTCTCAGGGTCAACAAGCATGTCAACCGTCAGCTTCTCACAGCCCAGTGATACGACCATTAGCTGACCGCCGAAGTTCGGGTGTTTCGCAATGTTCCGAAGTGCGCGTATCGGGAATTTTGCGAACGGGGCATTGATTGCAACACCGCAGCCGTAAGCATGATTGACCGCAACAACATCGTCAACATTAGGATACTTCGGCAGAATCTCACGCTTGATCCGTTCTACTGCAACGTTGAGGACTCCCTGAACGCACTGTACTGTCGTCTGTATTCCGAGAATGTTTCTTGTGCCGGCGTAAAACCCGTCATCGCTCCTGTAGCCCATGAAAGTTTTTACGGGAGCTTCGAGCAAATCTTTCCTTATGTTCGTACCCCAAGGCATGTTGTCA
>JAFRSL010000120.1 GCA_017427625.1 Synergistaceae bacterium
AGCCTGCAATTTCCCCAACACTATATCCTGCGACTGAGTGAGCCTCCTCACAGCTCGCGGCATAAGTTCGGGAATATCGCGCTCGATCCTTGCCGACAATTCCGAGAGTTCAACAGCGTCAGCAACAATGCTGCACTCGATGACGTCAGCCCTGAACGTGTCGCCTATGAGTTCATCGAGCATGTCAGCGTCAGCAAATATGAAACCTTCCTCCGCTCCTCCTGTTGAGACTATGCCCCTTACTGTGAGATTCGTGTGGAAGTTCTGCCGTGCAAGGTCGCGCTTCTGGTTCTCCTCAGCCGATAAGTCCTGACGTGATGCCTCCGCGTGTTCGCCGTACTTCACTCCCTGAACCATGAAAGTGTCTCCCAACTTCAAGCCTAAAGTCTGAGCTATCTCATGGCCTACCATAACGCTCGACACGTCCGCAGAGTTCCCCCAGCTCCCTTCAACGTACCAGAATGGACTGTTCTTCTCAGCCTCTGACAGATCCGTACCAGCTATGATGTAGGGCTGCTCGTTGATTTTGACGGTCTGATAGCGGTATGGTGCCATTCCGACGATCTTGTTGTTGCCGATTAGTGCCCGCAATTTTCCGAGTGTCTCACGTGTGATTTTCGCCTCGCCCTGCGGAAGTACGATTAAGTTTGCGCCGTATGACCTAAATTCGCGCCCAAGCTGTTCGGGAATATCGTAGTATATCGTTACGAGGCCGGACAGTATCGTTGCACCGATTGCGATTGCAAGGACTGCGATGATTAGGCGTGATGCCCTCCGTATCAGCGAGCCTGCAACCATACGCATGTACATCTTTCTGCGGCTTCCGTGTCTATTTTCCATGAAGCACCTCCGTTGGTTTCAATGCAGTCAAGTAACGTATTGCGGGAACGCTCCCTGCCAATGTAACAAAGAACAGTATCACCGCTACGATGAGTATGACCATTCGCGCAATCTCAATGTATGAGCCGAATACCGTCTGACCTATGACCTGAGCGAAGCCGATTCCCATGAAGTAGCCAATAACTCCGCCCGCAAGCCCCGTAATCATTACCTCAGCGAGAACGAGAAGAACTATCTGCCAGTTATACGCGCCCAGAGCTTTCAGCAGTCCCAATTCCTGACTTCGTTCGATGACGCTTGCTGTGATTAGATTCGAGATTGCGAGTGCTGAACCGATGGAGCTTAGAATCGTAATCAGCACCATCAACAGAGTTGTCTTGTTGAGGATTGTACCTTCTGATTCTGCAACCTGCCTCACTGGTTTTGCCACTCCGTCTCTTATGACTTCCTGAATCTGGTGGCATATCGCGCTGACGTATGCGGTGCAGTACCACGTTTCATACTCGTCCGGCGAGAGGCTTCTGGGGTCTTGGGCAGCTTTCCGTGCTAAATCGTTGTCGGGTGTGGTGAGTGCCGAGACCTCGATTGTTGAGACTTTGCCCGTGAGGTTCAGGAGTGATTGAGCTGCCGGAAGCGTCATGAGGATTTTGCTGTCTGAATTTCCTCCGTCGTTGAAGATTCCTTTGACCGTGAAAGTTTTTGACTGACTTCCCGCCGTGAGTGTGATCTTGTCGCCCGCGTGAATATCATTCTGTGTTGCAAGAAGATGACCCAACATCACCGCGTCATCATCATTCTCACCGAGCCATTCGCCCGAAACTTCCCACCATGTACGCAACGACTTCAACCCCGTGTGAAGCTCCTCGCCCGTCGGAAGTGTCGCGTTCTTCTCCGGCCATGTGCCTACAATCTGAACATCTTCGCCGTTCATCGCTGCACGTCCGTCAAGCATCGGCGAAAAATCGAGAATGTTGAAGCCCCAGAATATCGACTTGAGTTTCAGAACGTCCTCCTCATAGAGAAATTTGTCGTTCACGCCTTGACCTTCGAGGCCGTACAAGTCGCTCATCAATGCCGCGTCCTTGTGCCTGACGGTGATGTTTGCTCCGTAGACTTTAAGCTCGCGGTTTACCTTGTCGCCGACACCAAGCATAACATTCATCATGGCCGTTGAAAGCGACACGCCTAAAACGACAGTGAACGCAATCATGATCATCTTGCTTTTCTGCCGTATCAGCGTCTTAGTTATTATTCTCCAAAACATTACTTGAACCTCTTTTCGTGTTCCTCAAGTGCCTTAACGTCAATGTATATCCTCCCTGACCTCACTTCGTAATCGAACGGGACAGGGTTACAGCCTCCCTTGAAGCCGATCGTGTTCTTGTTCATCACGACATCGCATCGCCGGCAGACAACCTCGTCATTGCCGCGCTCGTAGTATCCCGCAATCCCGCAGATGTCGCAGGCATCAAGCCCAACACCGTAAGCAGTCCCCGCAGGTTTCTTGACGATTAGGAATCTGACATCGTATCCGCCCGGCGTAACGTACGAGAATTTGTGAAGGTGTCCGTCTGAAACTTTTGCGAGTTCAACGCTTATTACCCCGTTCTCAATGTCGTAGGGTTCGGGCTGAACTTCAGCGGGTGGCTTAGTGTCGTAATAATGAAGCACTATCACGATGAACACAGCCATTATTCCCCAAACGCACAAGCTCCATGACCATCGTCGGCAATCCCTGAGTCTTGCTCTCTCTTTTCGGAGGAGTGCTTTATTCGGGAAAACTCGTGAGGGCTTGAGGTGCGTGTAAATCACGAATGCCAGCATTGCAAGGGCGAGTCCTAACTGCGCGAAAAGGAATGCGTTGGGGTTAGCGTCCCTCCAAATCATTACATCGAAGACCGAAATTCCCATCAACGACTGCGAAATCTTGAGGACTTTCAGCCTCTGCAACGAAGCAAACGATGAAGCCGCGTATTCCAGAACGTACACAGCAATCGCAGCGATCGTGAACGCATATCCCTGTGAAGCCGTGTTCAATGACTGGTGAACTTTGTACGCGCTAAGTGTCAGCAAGAGGCACACTATTATTCCGAGCGTGAAGCCCAATGCGCGGAGCATGGCGTTTGTGCTTATTCCAGATTCGCCGAAGTATACGAACTCCCTCGTGTATTGCAAGATTGGCGGGAGGATATACATTAACGATGTGAAGATTAAGGCTGACAGAGCAAAAATTCCCGCGAGCCATAGAAATTTCTTCCGAAAGATAGATGTCAGTATCACGAAAATCAATGAGACCGTTCCGATTCCGGCGATCCAAACTACGAGCCATCGGTTGAACCATATCAAGAGCAAGTTCATTCCGCGAGGGTCATAAACTCTTGCGCCGAAGATTATTCCGCCCGCTATTATCCCCAAGAATGACGCTATCACCGTGAAGCGACGACGCGAGAAGCTGAATATTACCCCAAGAACCACAGCGAATGCCGCCAAGTTGTCAGTAACAGAAACGAGATACTTTAGAATTTTCCTTCCCTCCCATAACAAAAGCGGAAAGCCCTAATATTTCCAGAGCCTCCGCAAATGTTTTTCGTTTTTACCTGATTGGTTTAGAGCTGCTCGCCGGTGTAGTTCCAGTCAAACTCGACCGTGTGAGTCTTGAAGAAGTCCTTTGCTCCTTCCTTCGCGGGAACGCCTGTCTCCGGGTCGATGTGGAGAAGGTAGTCAGTGGGCGGCTCAATGATGAAGCGGAGCTTGTAGGGGCCTACAGGGAGTCCCTTTGCGATGTTCGCGCCGTAATGAGGGCCGTCGTCTGCGTTCATGGGCATGAATGAGCCTGACATTACGATGTTACCGTCGATCTTCGCAATCTCGTACTTCACTGTGAGATATGCCGGCCAGATGTCCTCGCCGTTTCCGAAACCGTAGGCAACTGCTGCTTCGGGCTTGAGGTGAATATCTGCCTCAAGGTGCATGTCTGACTCCTCGCGTGAGAGTCCTTTTCCTGTCGGGTACATGTCAACGGCCTGGAAGTAAACCGCCGCTACATTGTACGGGCCTACCTGAGTCTCGCCGATTGGGATTTCCTCGAATCCAGCCTCGCCGGGCTTCACAGATACTGCCTGCGCTCCGAACGCCGCTCCTGATACTGCCAGAGCTATTACCATTGCCATTAAGATTACTCTCTTCATGGTTTACATAACCTCCTGAATTTTTGTATAAACTCCCTGCTACTTGACAGGGGATTTATCCTTTTTCCTGAAAATGTGGGGCAACATGATCCAAACCGCCGCGATTACGAGCATTATCTGAGGGATTAGCGTCTCAGCCCGGTCGTAAATGCTCAGTATCTCGATGCTGAATCCATTCATGGCCGGAATTACTGTCCTTCCCGTGATTACGTCAGCCTCCGTGAGTTCAACGACACCTTTGCCCATGAACGATATGCACATGAGGAACAGCAAGATGCTCGTGAACATGAAGAACGCCCGAAGCGGTAACTTCACGCTGAAATAACGGAAGCACACCCACACGATGACGAGGACGAGAATGCCCGCGCCGATTCCGTAGGCGATGTATGCGGGGTTGCTCATTCCGCCCGTGAATGCCGCAGAGTAGAACAGGATCAGCTCCGCGCCCTCTCTCATTACAGCGATGAATGCCGCGAAGATTAGCGTCCATTGAGATTTGCTGTCGATTGACTGCTGAACTTTTCCGCTGATGTAATTTTCCCAAGCTATATTGTCAGCCTTCGATAGCATCCAGTTGCTTACGTAGAAGAGTACCGCAACAGCGAGGAACATCGTCCAGCCCTCGAGCAATTCACGCGCAACACCGCTCTGTTCACCCATTAACGTCTCCAACGCCCACGCGAGTATTACGCTTGCTATGATTGCCGCGAACGAGCCGAGATATACACCCTTGAGCATGGACTTGTTGCCTGTC
>JAFRSL010000121.1 GCA_017427625.1 Synergistaceae bacterium
CTTGAGCAGAAGAAAGAAGGCACAGGGAAGTCCGTGTTGATGCGGCTGATTGAGGTCAAACCGGAAAATCTCGGTGGCTTCAAAGCGTTAATCACTCAGGAATTTTCGCGGGCTGTCGCAGAAGTTCCCGGCGCAATGGCAATGTTCGCGACAAGTGAGAAGGGTGAGAGGTCGAACTTCATTCACACTCTTGAAGTTTTCGCGGACGATGAGGCAATGGAGAAGTATACTCAGTCAGAGGAGTATCAATCATTCAGAAAGAAGGCAGACGAAATGACAGAATCACGCAAGGATTTCGAGAACAACCCAGCAAACGTAACACTCAGCGCAAAGGGGCTTCACCTTTCGCCTGACGGGCAGGAACTCAGCTTTTTCCCGCTTGGAAATCCAAACACAGCATTCGCGCAATACTTCGACGGACAGAGCTACCTAGCCCCAGTTTCAACAGAGCAGGTAGGCATCTTCAACGTAACATTCGAGCCAGGCTGCAGAAATCACTGGCACATTCACCACGCGAAAAACGGAGGCGGACAAATCCTCATCGCCGTTGCAGGACGAGGCTGGTATCAGGAATGGGGGAAGGAAGCAATCGAGATGAAGCCGGGCGATGTCGTCAACATTCCCGCGAACGTAAAGCACTGGCACGGGGCAGCAAAAGATTCATGGTTCCAGCATCTTGCTGTTGAGGTTGCGGGCGAGGAAACGTCGAACGAATGGTGCGAGGCCGTCTCACCGGAAGACTATGCGAAATTGAGGTAACATGATGAGAAAAATATTGCTGGGAGTGATTGCAGTTATGGTGATGAGTGCAGTAGCGTTTGGAAGCGTTGAGGAGTTCAGGAAGACAGACCCGGAATTTTCGGAGTTCTTCGGGAATTTCGCTGGAATTGAAGTGCCGTCGCAGTCGAAACTTGATCCGCGTACAAGGTACATGGCCATCGTTGCAACTTTGATGGGCTGCCAGGGTGTTGACGAGTTCAAGGCGATTTTGCCTGAAGCACTCGAAGCTGGACTCAAACCGTCAGAAATCAAGGAAGTAATCTATCAGGGTACGGCGTATCTCGGAATCGGAAGGACTCGCCCGTTCCTCAAAGCCGCGAATGAAATTTTTGCGGAGAAAGGAATAACTCTGCCATTAGCCCCGGCGTCAACAACAACTCCAGAAAACAGAATCGAGAAGGGCAACGATGCTCAGGTTGAGATATTCGGCGCGGGAATGAAGGGTTTTCAGAACGCAGGGCCTGAAGAAACCCGCCACATTAACCGCTGGCTTGCGGGTAACTGCTTCGGTGATTACTACACGCGAAAAGGCCTCACTCTCAGGGAGCGCGAGATGATTACATTTTGCTACATTGCGGCTCAAGGGGGCTGCGAGCCTCAGCTCACGGCTCACGCAAAAGGCAATATGAACATGGGCAACGACAAAGCGTTCTTGCTTGACGTTGTATCGCAGTGCGTTCCTTACATCGGCTACCCCCGAAGCCTCAACGCTATAACATGCATCAACAAGGCGGCGGAATAATGAGACTGGTAATCATACTTGCGGTTCTGGCCATGATGTCAAGCTGTGCATTTGCGGATGAAATGGTGAGCGTAAAGGGTGGGAAGTTCCTAATGGGGAGCCCTGAGTCAGAGAACTGGCGGAGCGATGATGAGCTTCAGCATGAGGTTACGGTCGGAGACTTCATGATTTCACCGCGCGAAGTTACGCAGGGTGAGTACATGGCACTCGTGAACGGCAACCCTTCAACCTTCACCGGCGACGATCTTCCCGTCGAAAACGTAACGTGGCTTGAGGCTGTCATGTTCTGCAACGTTAAGAGCGAGGCCGAAGGATTGACTCCAGTCTACAAGATTGACGGGGCAAAAGTAACGTGGGACTTGTCTGCTGACGGCTATCGTCTTCCAACCGAAGCTGAATGGGAATACGCCTGCCGTGCCGGAACGTCGACCCCCTTCAACCTTGAACACTCAATCGGTGCTGAAGAAGCGAATTTCTACGGGCATTACCCCTATGAGATCGAGGAGAATTATTTCTCACAGCACAAGCTCACGACGAAGCCCGGAATTTATCGAGGCACTACGGTTGAAACCGGTCAGTTCACGCCCAACAAGCTCGGACTCTATGACATGCACGGGAATGTAGGCGAATGGTGCTGGGACATCTACGCGCCATATGACGTTTCGGCAAAGGTCAACCCCACAGGGCCGGAGTCAGGAACTCGTCGGGTTAATCGCGGCGGAGGCTGGAACGATTTTGCCAAGAACATGAGGAGTGCCTACCGTGCTGCTGCTCCCCAAGAACGAAGGCTCTACAACGTTGGCTTCAGGCTTGCTCGCGGTGCTGTTGGGACGGGGCTTGTAACGTCTCAGGCAATGCAGGAGTCTCGCGGAACTGGGAAGAAAGTCCTGATTGCGTATTTCACGTGGAGCGGTAACACTCAGGGTATAGCCTACGAGATTCAGAAGCAGACGGGCGCGGAGATTTTCGAGATTACGCCTGAGAAGCCGTACTCTGAGAACTACAACACTGTACTCCGTGAGGCACAGAGAGATCAGCACAGGCGGGCGCGTCCGAAACTTCGGGGGCGTGTGAAGGACTTCGCGGACTATGACGTGATTATGCTGGGCTATCCGAACTGGTGGGCGAGTATTCCTGCACCTGTCGCGACGTTCCTTGAGGATTATGACTTCAGCGGGAAAACGATAATGCCTTTCTGCTCACATGGAGGCGGACGCTTCGGGCAGAGTCTCACGGCAATAGCGAAACTCGCTCCCAATGCCGTAATCACCGATGGACTTTCTGTGCATTATTCGGGTGGCGGAAGACTCAAGGACGACATAGCTGACTGGCTCGCAAGATCAAGATAGCAAACTTCAGCAAAGAGAATGTAGAATAGTAACCGTATCCGTGAAATTTGCGGGTGCGGTTAATTTTTTGGGAGTGATATGTGAATGGTAAGCGGAATTTTCAGGTTCATGTACTCATCAGGAGCGTTGAAATATTTGGGGGCTTTCCTATGGGGCATCGCAAGCGTTCTTATAAGCCCTTGCGGAATAAGCCTAGTCCCTCTAGTCGTGGGATATGTCGCAAACACTGACACCCCTTCACATTGGCGGGCGTTCAAGATTTCGTGTGCTTTCTGTCTCGGCGTAATCATAAACCTCTCACTCGTAGCGTTCGTAACGTCAAGCATCGGTGCACTCTTGGGGGGCTACGAGAGATTCCTGACGCTTATAACTGCGGGGGTCTTCATCGTAATGGGGCTTCAGATTATGGGAGTGATAAGGCTGAAGTTCTTTGCTTTTGATTCACGCATAAAGGGCACAGAGTCTCAGAACATGAAGGGTGCGGTGATTCTCGGAATATTGTCGGGACTTGCAATAGGGCCGTGCAACATCGCGTATGTCAGTCCGGTTTTGTCGCTTGCAATGTCAGAGGCTTCGGGCGGAATTGTGGGGGCTGTAATGCTGGTTATGTGCTATGCGCTGGGGTATTGCGCAGTTCTTGTGGGTTCGGGGACGTTTGCGCAGATATTCTCGGAGTTCCTTCACAGCGGGGAGGACAGTATATTGTCGTGGATGGTGAGGGCGGTGAATATTCTCTGCGGGACTGCGCTGATCATCGGAGGGATTTATCTCATCACAGAAGTAAGATTCTAAAGAATGAATTTCCGGGATACCTTCAGTGAAGAAGCTGGGGGTGTCTTTTTATGTGCTAATATTACGGCAAACTCTATAACATGGAGGCTCTAAATGTCAGACTATGACCCCTTGCTCACAATGTCAGCCCTAAACATGGCCGTTGTCTCACTTCACCGCATAACTTCATCGGGCGACAGGCTGATACTTGACCGCGAATATGACAGCATCATCAACAATCTCAGAATGGGCGAGATCAACGCTGACCCTGAACTCACGAGCCTATATCAAGAGATTGTCCGCGTTATTCACAAAGGAAAGCTGAGAGATGACATCAGGGCAACAATAAACAAAGCCGACTCGGAAAAGAAGCACAAGAGCATCAAGGAAATCATCACAGGAAATGTGTTAAAGAGTTTCAGCACGAATCCTTTGAAGTGGCTCGGAAAATTAGCCATGTCGTCAGCGTCAGAATACTTCAGTCAGCAAAAGGAAACCGAGACTCTCACACAGAATAATAATGACGGTCAACTCAGGCTCAAACATGATGAACTCGATGAATATGATGAACTTCAGCGCAAATTGCTGGGTTCGTCATGGAGCCTTCTTCGACAGTACCAGCTCCCCGACAGTTACAGGCTCACGCAGAACGCTCTGATGAAATTCTCATCGGCCATGAAAGAGGCTGAACCGTCAAAGCGTCAGAGAATGATGAAGTATCTTGAGGGCGATTTTGCTATGTACGCGCCTTACTGGTTCTACCGTGCTAAGGCGGCTAACGAGGCCGGATTTTCCGATGAGGCGGGAAGTTATTTCGCAAAGTTCGGGGAAGTCTGGCGGCCTGTTCTGAGGAAAGACCCATACAGAGCTGAGGCCATGAAGTACAGAATTGAGGGGCTTATGCGTTCGGGGGTAACTCAGAACAACACGGGGGAGATTCTGAAGTGTCTTTCTGAGATGAGAGCGAATACGGAGCTTGAGGACTGGGCGAACAATATTTTTGCCGGAATGGTGTACTTCACGCTTGGCGACAAGGAGAAAGCCATCGACTGCGTGATGTGCAATGTTGATTTTGGGTTTGAGTGCGAGGTGAGCGGGAAGGTTCTTGAGTATATGACAACAGGCAAACTTCCGCCAGAAAATCCAGATGCAATTCCCGTGAAATCTCCTGAGCCTCCGAAAGTCGAACCGCCAAAGCCTGAGCCATTGCCGGAGAAGTTGCCCGAACCTCAGCCGAAAGCGCAGGAGACACCATCAACGCCAAAGCCTCAACGTCCGCCAATGAGCGATGATGAATTTGATGTTGATTTTGTAAAACTCTGCGAATCAGGTGATGCCAAGAAAGTTGAAGATGCCATAATAAATGGAGCTAATGTCAACGCTAGGGGCAATTACGGCGATACGGCTTTAATGTCGGCAGCAAGGGAAGGCCACACGGAAACTGCAGAATTACTCCTGAAGCACGGAGCCGATGTCAACGTTAAACACACGTCCGGCTATACGGCTTTGTGGAAAGCAGTATTTAACGGCCACACGAAAACTGTAGAATTGCTCCTGAAGCATGGGGCTGATGCCAACGATAATGCCGACACAACAGCTTTAATGTGGGCGGCATGTAGCGGTAACACAGAAGTCGCAGAATCACTCCTGAAGCACGGCGCAGATATCAACGCTAAGGACAATGACGGCTGTACGGCTTTAATGAAAGTATCAAGGGGAGGCGAAGTAAAGACCGCAGAACTACTTCTGAAGTACGGTGCTGATATCAACGTCAAGAACAATAAAGGCAAGACGGCTTTGGATCTGGCAAAACGCGGGGACAATACGGAGATTGTTCAGCTCCTCCGTGCTCATGGAGCGAAAGAAGGACTACTCGGTCGTCTGTTCGGCTAAACTGCAAACGGCAAGCGGAAATTTTATGTGCCTCTGAAAATTCATCACTAATGTATAATGCAGCCAATGAATTTTCAAGGCCAACGGAGGATTTATGATCATGGAAAATTGGGCGGATTTAATCTTGTCAGCATTGCAAGGGCACACGGAAAGTGATGATGAATTTCTTGAAATCTGCAAGTCCGGCGATACTGGGAAAATTGAGGCGTCAATCATTGAGGGCGCAAATGTCAACGCTAGGGACGATGATGGTTTGACGGTTTTGATGTTGGCAGCAAGGTACGGCAGAGCAGAAACCGCAGAATTGCTCCTGAAGCATGGGGCTGATGTCAATGCTAGAGAAATCAAGGGCTGGACTGTTTTAATGAAAGCAGCGAGAAGCGGCCTCACAGAACTCCTGAACAACACGATTGATGTCAACGCTGAGAAGTTTATCGGCGGGACGGCTTTAATGGAAGCAGCAAGTAACGGTCACGCAGACGTAACGGAAGTTCTCCTGAAACATGGCGCAGATGTCAATGCTAAGGGCGATTTCGGCTATACGGCTTTAATGGAGGCAGCAAGAGGGAGCTTAATAATAGCAGCGAGTGGGTACTATGCAAAAACAGCAGAAATTCTCCTGAAACACGGTGCTGATGTAAACGCTAAGAGTGATACCGGATTGACGGCTTTAATGGAGGCAGCGAGTAAGGGCCAGGCAGAAACTGCAGAATTGCTCATAAATCATGGGGCTGATGTAAACGCTAAGAACAACTATGGTGAGACGGCTTTAATGATGGCAAGCTACCACGAAGAGATCACAGAATTGCTCCTTAAGTATGGAGCTGATGTTAACGCCAGGGACAATAAAGGCAAGACAGCTTTAATGGAGGCAGCAGACCATGAAGACGTAGCAGAAATTCTCCTGAAGCACGGGGCTGATATCAACGCTAAGGACAATGACGGCGGGACGGCTTTAATGGAGGCAGCAAAGCATGGCGACACAGAATCGGCAGAAATATTGCTGAAGTACAGGGCTGATGTTAACGCTAAGGACAACAAAGGCAAAACGGCTTTGAAGTGGGCAAAACACAATAAACATAATGAAGTTGCTCAACTACTCCGAAATCATGGAGCAAAAGAAGGGCTACTCGGTCGTCTGTTCGGCTAAACTGCACGAACGCTCGTGGCTGTGATAATATTATTTCAGGAGAGGTGAAAAATGACATACGATGCTGATATAACGGTGAGAATCGACAGCGGTGTAAAGCGTGAGACTCTAATGGCTATTGAGGAAGCTTTGAACGATAATGATTTTCACGGCCCTTTTTACAGCGTTGAAGAGCTAATGAAGGACCTCGACGACTAAATCGTAAAAAGAAATCTCCCTGTCTCCAATGGCAAGGCTATTTTCGTCTGTCAATGCTATAATACAGCCTATGAATTTTCACAATCATCGGAGGATTTATCATCATGGCAAAATTTTGTGAATGCTGCGGACGCGGCCCAGTCGCAGGAAATGCTGTAAGTCATTCAAACCGTCATACCCGCAGACGCTGGAACATCAACCTTCAGACCGTAAGAATCGATGCCGGCGACGGCGAACTTCTCAAAGTGAAAGTCTGCACCAAATGCCTCAAGTCCGGCTTCGTAAAGAGGGCCGTTAATGCGAATTAAACGCCTCGAAAATTCAGAGTCAGCGGATTCATTGCTGATTCTTCTTCGTGAGGAAGACTGCGAGAATCTCCCTCCCTTTGACGGGGAATTAACTGGGATTCTCTCAGCCCTGATCTCACGAAAGGACTTCACCGGCAAGAAAGGCTCACTTCTCCGCGTCCCCCTCGTTGAAGGTAATATCTACCTCATCGGTCTAGGAAAGAAAGAGAAATGCAACCTCGCCTTAATCCGAAACTCACTCGCATGGGGACTCAGGACAGTCGGCAAGAATCGCGGAAAGTCTGTAACCGTCCTCATCTCTCACCTGAACGAATACGAGGGCTTATCCTTTGCGTTGGGCGAGGCGGGCGGATTATGCGGCTACGTTTTCGACACCTACAAGACAAAAGGCAAGGACTACGAACCGTTCTCACTCACCGAAATATATTCAGACGTTTACGATGACGATGTTGAGACGGGATTGAAGTTTGCTGACGCTCAGATATTCTCGCGCGAAATCGCTAACGAGCCGGGCTGTTCGGTCTGTCCTGAGACTATGGCGGTCAAGGCGCGTGAAGTTGCGGAGAAATACGGACTTGAGTGCGAAGTCTGGGACGAAAAGAGACTTTCAGCCGAGAAAATGGGCGCAATCCTCGCGGTCGGTTCAGGCTCAAAGAATCCCCCGCGACTGATTCATCTGACCTACAAGCCAAAAGATACAGCGTCGAAGAAAGTCGCAATAGTCGGCAAAGGTATAACGTTCGACAGCGGCGGCCTCAACATTAAGCCCGACAATTTCATGCTCACTATGAAGGGCGACAAGACGGGTGCCTGCAACGTTCTCGGAATAATGAAGGGTGTTGCGGAGCTCGGTCTAGGCGTTGAGGTTCACGGCTTCATGTCATGCGCTGAGAACATGCCATCGGGAAGCTCGTACCGTCCTGACGACATAATAACCGCCCGTAACGGCAAGACCATCGAAATCAACAATACTGACGCTGAGGGAAGATTGGTTCTTGCTGACGCTCTTTGTGTTGCGAGCGAGGTCAAGCCTGATGTAATCATCGACATGGCCACATTGACGGGCGCGTGCGTCGTTGCGCTGGGAAAGAGCAGGGCCGGGCTTTTCGTGAACGACGACGAACTTTCGGGGAAGATTCTCGACTCATCATCAAGGACAGGCGAACCTTTCTGGAGAATGCCGCTTGAGGACGATGACATAGCCGAGTCGATGAAGTCGCCGTTTGCTGACCTCGTGAATTCCGGGAACAGGTACGGCGGTGCGATATATGCGGCGTTGTTCCTGAAGGAGTTTGTTTCTGACGGGATCGCTTGGGCGCACATGGATATTGCGGGAGTTGATTTCCGCGACAAGGAATACGGGATCTACCCAAAGGGCGCGACTGCTTTCGGAGTAAGGACGTGCCTTGACTATCTCATGAGGCTTTAACGTAATTTCTGGGCAACTGAGGCTGAGTGCTTCATTTGTCCAGATTGTATTATTCACGCCGAAACTGTATCTGACTTTCCTAACATTACAACTTCTGAAGAAAGGGTTATACGTTGAAATATAAAGATTTTGAGTCAATTCTTCCGCCCTCGCAGCGTTGGGAGAATCTCACCCTTGCAAACGATTTTCTTTTCGGCAAAGTGATGCGGGACCATGAACTTTGCACCGAGATGATACGCCGAATACTTCCTCATATAGACATCGGTCATATAGCGTTCACACACCCGCAGAAATCCGCAAAGTATTCACTCGACACCAGAGGAGTGCGCTTCGATGTATTTGCGAGATCAGACAAACGAAAACTCTTCGACTGCGAGGTTCAGACATCGGACAAAAAGGATTTGCCACGACGAACTAGAGCATATCACTCAATATTGGGGTTGGAGGCGTTAGAGGCTGAAACGCTCAAGAAATCAGGAAGCTATAGCACCATGCCTGATACTTACGTGATATTCCTGTGTACCTTTGACCATTTCAATCTTGGCAGGCACATTTATACGTTCAGTAATGTATGTGATGAGGTCAGGGGGCTGAAACTGAACGACGGAGCTGTTACAATATTCTTGAACACGCGCGGGAAAGCTGATGACATTAGTGAAGAATTGAAAGCCTTTCTCGATTTCATGATGGGGAAACCTAGCGGGGATCCGTTCATCAGAGTACTGGAAGAGCGCGTGAAGTTGGCAAAACTAAACGCTAAATGGAGGCGAGTGTATATGCTGGAAATGCTTCATGACTGGGAAATAAGCAATGAGGCTCGTAATGCCGGACATGAGGAAGGACGCAACAAAGGGCTCATTGAAGGACGAAACGAAATGTTCAACTTCGCAATAGATTTCCTGAAATCAAAGGGCATGAGTAATGACGAGATAAATGATTTCAGGAACGCGGCCATGCAATCACAAAGGTGGGAAGCAAAATCATGAAGAAAATATTATGCGCTATGCTTCTGATGTTTCTTTGTGTTCCGGCGCACGCAAAATCAACCGTAACCCTCGCAGAACTCTCCGGAACAGTCGGCGTTCAGATGGAGGAGTTCGTCCGTGATACCGTGAGAGCTTCAGAGCTTAACGGCGACTCACTCCTCATATTCCAGCTCGACACCCCAGGCGGACTCGTCGAGGCAATGCGCGGAATCGTTCAGGCCATTCTCGGCTCGAAAGTTCCCGTTGCGGTCTGGATACCTTCAGGCGGAAGGGCGGCAAGTGCGGGCGCGTTCATCGTTCAGTCAGCACATATCGCGGCAATGTCTCCCGGCACCAACATAGGCGCGGCTCACCCAGTTACAGGCGGCGGCGAGAACATTCCAGAGGGCGACATGAACAAAAAGGTCATGAACGACCTCAAGGCTCAAATGCGCTCAGTCGTACAGCTAAGAGGCCGTAACGTTGACATGGCCGAAGCAATGATTGTTGACAGCATTTCGCTCACAGCTGACGAGGCACTTCGTGAACACGTAATCGACATTATTGCTCCTGACGTGAACGCTCTCATAAAGGCAACAGCGGGAAGGCGCGTCAAAAACGGCTCGCAGTCCCTGAGAATTTCGCTCGACGACGAAATCACGGTTTCACGCGCAACTATGTCATTCTCGGAGCAGGTTATACAGTTCGTCTCAAGCCCTGAGATCGCGTACTTGTTGCTTTCGGGCGGAATGATGGCGATTTTCTTCGAGGTCATAACTCCGGGCGGTTTCATTCTCGGAACAACAGGCGGTGTAATGCTTCTTCTTGGTGCGATAGGCTTGAAGATGTTACCGTTCAACTGGGCAGGAATTGTGCTGATTGTCGCGGGAATTGTCCTAATGGCTGTTGACCTCATCGCGGGGACTTCGGGGTTGTTGACGCTCTTGGGGCTTCCTGTGATGTGCTTGGGCGGAGTGTTTTTGTTCCGTGCGCCGGGCGGTGAGCTTCTTCAAATCTCGCTGTCGTTCATTGCCGGAATTGCAATCGCTCTCGGAATATGCTTCGGTCTCATGGCCTATTTCGTCGTGAAAGGATTGCGCCGGAAAGTCTCGACGGGTAAGCAGGGAATGATTGGCTTGACGGTTGAGGTTATTTCTGACGGGCAGGTCAAGTGTCATGGCGAGATATGGCGGGCGGTTTCGGACGCTGAACTTCGCGCGGGAGACAAAGGAGTTGTTACAGCTGTTGACGGAATGACGCTGATAATATCGCGTACTGACATTCAGCAATAATGATGACGATTACGCAGTGCCGGAGCGTTAAAATTTCTGACACTGCGTTTTCTTAACACCTAGAACATTTCAGCGATACTCTTTTCGTCAGGAGGACAGCCCTTGACGTTCCTTTTCGCGCCCGAACAGCATCGACCAATCCCCAGAGCATCATCAGGTATCTTCTTCCCCCTCCAGCCTTGACCGATGTAAATTTCCTGGCCTCGTCCTTTTGCATCAGTGTACAACGCCCTCACCAGTGCCGCATAGCACGCTGAACACGCCGAGTCCTCGTGAACGTTTCGTGTGAGTTGCGCAACTCTTCCCGAAGGTTTGGGGTAACTTCCCGCGTTCTCAGGCTCATTGAGTGTGATTATGTCGTCGGGTGAGAATTTTGTTGACCCAGCTCCCCATTTCTCCGCGATCTGAATGTAAGGCACTCGCGGCAATTCAAGCCCCATCAATCCCGCGCCGTAAGCATCAATCATAACGGGGTCAGTCCCCAAGAACATGCGGTTCGTTTGGACTGGGTTGCCTCCCTCCTCAAAGTTCAAATCCCCGCAAATGCTGTCAACGATAATCAGTCCAGGTTTAAGCACAGCACCAAGCGCGGCAATCGGGCGTGTCAATCCCAATGCGTGAAACCGGCTTTTCTCGCGGTCTGGAAGGCAGCCTTTGAGGTTCTTCAGGGCGCATGTCATTACGGTTTGGCAATGTCCTTTCAAGACGGGAAGGTTGACGAGAAATCCAGCGTCAAGAGCCAGCGAGCATACTTCAAGCGGGCCAATAGGCGAGTCGATTTTGCGAGTTTTGTCGTGCTTCAGGTCGGTGAATGGGACGTTGTATCGTTTGCAGACCTCATCATATCCAGCTCGCTTCATAGCCCTCATAGTCTCAGCACCTACCCAGCTTCCTTCGATTATGCTGATGTCTCGGACCCCGTTCTCCCTGAAATACTCTATGCAGCCTGAGAGGACTCCCGCGTGTGTTGTCGCTCCGTTGTCGGGTGTTCCTGCAACAACGAGATTCGGTTTCAACGCGACGTTTGCGCCCGATGGTACGAGGCTCACAGCGTCAGAGGCTTCAAGGAGCTTCATCGTCATAGTATGCGCGTCAGTGCCGTAAATGTTATATATTTTGCTCATGAAAATTTTTCCCCCCGTTCAATGTGCATATGACACGTCTGAATGCGCGTTCTTAAAGTGTATAATACTCCTATCTTAAACACAAAGGAGAAATCACTCATGAAGTCAAAAGTTCTTGCTATACTTTCAGCGGTCATATTCTTGTGTCCGCAAAACGTTCATGCTGCGGAAGAACATTACGACCCACAGCACACAGTGTTAGCCCTCAACATGGCGGTCGTCTCAATCCAGTGAATCCTTAACACGAACGACCGTGCCGTCCTCGAAATGGAGTACAAAAACATCATAAGCAACCTCAAGCTCGGCAACATTGAGGCAGATCCCGAAATCGTTTCGCTCTATGAAGAGGTTATGAACACAATCAGCGGAAAACTCCTAGCCCGTGAAGCCTCTGAAAGAATCCAGAAGGAGTATGACGAATGGGAACGGAAGCAGATCATCAACTCTGTCATGGGAATACTCGGCACTGTCGTGGGACTGCACTTATACGGCACTGACGAAGCCAGCGCAAAAAGCACCAACATGGGACTGCGCGTGTACGGCACTGACCCCGTAACATTTGGTACAGTGTTCGCCATCTCCTGCGTGTCGTCATACTTCGCCTATCAGGAAGAGTCAAGATACTTTCGTACACATCTCGCTCAGGAACTCTATAAAATAGGCGAGAAAGAACACGAAAGCTACAACGTTCTTCAGACGAGGCTTCTCAATTCATCGTGGCGTTTGATGCGACAGTACCGCCTTCCAGATGAGTACAGGATAACTCAGGACGACGTAAACGATTTCTTCCGCGCCGTCAACGAAAATGACAGCTCAAAGCGTCTCAGCATGTTACGCGCACTTGAAGGCGAGTTCAGGATATACCCGCCTTACTGGATTTACCGCGCACGTTCAGCACAGAGAGCCGGAAAATCGGAGGAAGCTGCGGAATGTTACGCTGAGTTCGGGAAGGTATGGAGGCCCGTACTACGTAATGACCCGTTTAGGCTTGAGGCGGCAAAGTATCACGTTCAGGAGGCATTGAAATCCGGCAATCACGATGAGGCATTGAGCCAGCTTGCTATCGTTAGGGAGAATACCCCGCGTTCGGACTGGGCGGATAACCTTTTTGCGGGCGTGGTATATTTCATTCTTGGCCAGAATGAGAAGGGCATAAACTGCGCGGAGCTTAACATCAATTTCGAGGCAGAAAAGGAAATCAGCGGTATAGTGGTCGCGCAAATGAAAGCCGGAAAGCTCGACGCTGAGACTCTGCCTGCTGAATTAGGCAAAATTATCGGCCTGAGCGAACTACGCTATGACACGATAGTTTCACTTGCAAAGGACGGCGACCTTGAAGCACAGCTCACACTGGGAAAGATGTATGCTGAGGGTAAGATAGTCTCGAAGGATTACGCAGAGTCAATGAGATGGTACAAGAAAGCGGCAGAACAGAACGATGAGACAGCAATATTCTCAATCGCGAGCCTCTATGCACAGGGTGGGCCTAATGTTGAGACTGATTACAGTCTTGCCGTAAAATGGTTCAAGAAACTTGCGGACAAAGGAAATGAGGCGGCTGTCTTAGGGATTGCAGGGTTGTACATGAACGGAGGCCCAAACTTGACGCAGGATTACCGAGTTGCTCTGACTTGGTACGAGAAGGCAGCATACGACGGAAACAAGACAGGCGCAAACAGAATCGCGCAACTTTACTTCACGGGAGGGCCTCATCTCAACAGGAATTATTATGACGCTTATGTTTGGTGTTGTGTGGCTGAGATGACGGAGGAATTTTCTCGGTTTGTTACTGCTGGTGCTATCGGCGGAGGAGTCATCACTGGTGCGGTAATCGGTGGCGGTGCTGTAGCGGTTGGTGCTGGTTTGGGTGCGCTGGGAATTGCTGGGGCCACTGCGGGCGCATTCTTCTGGCCTGTCGCTCTTCCTGTTGTCGGAATTGGCCTGTTTATCGGCTTTATCAACGAGACAGGAGATATTGCCAGCGTCAAGGAGCAAATAGAAGGAGTCGGACTATTCAACCTAGCA